>NZ_JBNFNU010000319.1:0-4943 GCF_057364445.1 Xanthobacter sp. BG11Y11_SDJG | reverse complement strand
CGGTGCGCGCCAGTCGAAGAAGGCGCGCACCGCGTAGGCGCAGGATTCCGGCGTGCCGGAAGGCGGCGACGCCCGCCTCCGCCAGCAGGCTCAGCGAGGTGGCCGCGTGCGGCGTCAGGAACGCCGCCACCGGCGTATCGGGATTGTCCCGCGTCGCCGAGACGATGGGCAGCACCGCCCGGTCGGGGCGGAACTGGGAGGACGAGCCCACCACCGACACCACGAGGTCGCAGTCCTCCGAGGCCATGAGGGCGCTGAGCACCGGCCCGTAGGTCTTGGCGTTGGTGCCGGCGAGCGTGAGGTCGATGAGCGGAGCGCGGGCGATGGCGATGCCCTGGGCGGCGAGACTGTCCACGCACGCCTGCGAGGGCGGAGCGATGACGATGTCGTGGCGCGAGAGCGCGTCCACCACCAGCGTGCCGCCGCCGCCCGTGGTGGTGACGACCGACACGCGTCGTCCCGGCGCCGGCCTGTGGCCCCGCACCAGCGGCGCCACCTCCAGGAAGGCGTCCATGGTCTCCACCCGCACCACGCCGATATCGGCGAGGAAGGCATCCACGGCCGCGCCGCTGCCCACCAGGGCGCCGGTATGGGAGGCGGCGAGCGTCTCGCCCACCTGCGAGCGGCCGACGCGGAAGGCGATCACCGGCTTGCCGGCGGCGAAGGCGCGCCACGCCATGGCGGCCAGCGCATCGGGATTGCGCACGGTCTCCAGGAACAGGAGGATGGCGTCGGTGCCGGGATCGTCCACCAGCAGGTCGCCGGTCTCGGCGACACCGAGGTCGGCCTCGTTGCCCACCGAGATCATCTTGGAAAAGCCGATGCCGCGCTCGATGCCGCGCGAGAGCACGGCGCCGATCAGGCTGCCGCTCTGCGAGACGAGGCTGTAGCGGCCGGGCCGCAACTCGGGCAGCGACAGGATTTCGTTGGCGGACAGCGCCACATGCTCCGGCAGATTGATGATGCCGAGGCTGTTGGGGCCGAGCAGCCGGAGCCCGGCGTCGCGCGCCATCTCCACCAGCTCATCCTGGCGGCGGCGGCCATGATCGCCGCTCTCGGCGAAGCCGTTGCTGAGGATGGTGGCGCAGCGCACCCCGGCCCGGCAGCAGTCGGACACCGCATCCTTCACCGCGTCCGTCGGCAGCATGATGAAGGCGTGGTCCACGGCCGGCCGATGTCGTCGATGCGGGCGAAGGCGCGCTCGCCGAACACGCTGTCGCGATAGGCGTTGATGGGGAAGATCTCGCCGCCATAGCCGTGCCGCCGCAGATATTGGTGCGGCAGCGAGGCGTGCTTGTTCTGGTCGCCGGAGGCGCCCACCAGCGCGATGCTGCGCGGGCGGAACAGAGCGTCGGCGATGGAGGGCACGGCGCTCATGCGGTTTCCTTCGCCCGGCTCTCGGCCCGCTGCGGGAAGGTGCGGTCGAACACGTGCTCGGCAATGCGGTTGAGAAGAATTTCGATGGCGCCACCGGCGATCATCCAGCCGCGGGTGCGGCGGAAGCAGTATTCCACCAGCGAATCCTGGCTGTAGCCGGCGCCGCCCATCACCTGCATGGCCTCGTTCGCCACGTTGAAGCCGGCGCGGTTGCAGGCGACCTTGGCGATCGCCGTCTCCTCCGCCGAGGGAAAGCCCCGGTCGGCGCTGGCGGCGGCGCGGTAGAGCAGGAGCTGCGCCGCGTCGAGCTGGATCTTCATCTCGGCGAACTTCCACTGCAGGCCCTGGAACTCGGCCAGCGCGCGGCCGAACTGGCGCCGGGTCAGCGCATGCTCGCGCGCCGTCTCGTAGGCGTAGCGGCCGAGCGCGAGCGCGCGCGAGGAATTGCCGATGCGCTCCACGTTGAAGCCGGAGATCTGCTTCTTGAAGCCGCCCGGCCCGAGCAGCACGTTCTCCGGCGGGATGTAGACATTGTCGAAGAACAGCGGGTTCCACTCCTCGCCGGAGAGGAACGGCACCTGGCCGCCGAAGGTGAAGCCCTCCATGCCGCGCTCCACCAGCACCGAGCCGATATTGCCGGTGCCCGGCCCGAAGCGCACATAGACCAGGAATACGGTGGCATGGGTGCCGTGGGTGGTGAAGATCTTCGAGCCGTTGAGGCGGAAGCCCTTGCCGTCCGGCTTCACGGAGGCCTGAAGCTCGGTGACGGCGGAGCCCGCGCCGGGCTCGGTCATGGCCACCGAGATGAGGCCCTTGCCCGCGAACAGGGGCTTCAGGTAGCGCTCGCGCTGCTCCGGGGTCGCGTACTGGGCGAGCACGCGGATGGCGCCGAAATTGCCGGCCTGGACCACGTCGGCCGAGCGCGGGCAGGAGCGCGCCACCTCCTGGATGGCGATGACCGCGTCCATCAGCGTCCCGCCGATGCCGCCATTCTCCTCGCTCGCGGTGATGCCGATGAGGCCCTGCTCCGCCATCATCTGCGCCACGTCCCAGGGATAGGCGTTGGCGTGGGCGCGCGCCAGCGCGCCGGCCGCAAGGTGCCGCTCGGCGAAGGCGCGCACGGCGTCGCGGAAGAGGGTCTGTTCCTCGGTGAGGCTGAAATCCATGGCCGTGTCCTAGACCGCGCGGCTGGCGCGGATGCGTGTGTCGGGCGGCGCGCGCTCGGCGTCGCCGATGGTCGGGGCGGGGCGGCGGGTCTCGCGCACGAGGCCTGCGCCCTTGAGGCCGCTGCGCAGCGTGTAGGTGGTGCCCTCGGTGGGGTGCTCCACCTGCTCCACCACGCCGCGGCTCGCCGCGTGGGGGCTCGCCACCGCCTCGTCGGGGGTGAGCACCGGCATCACCGGCAGCGCATGGGCGACCATCAGGGCGCCGATCTCGTCGCGGTCGCGGGCGAGGCAGAATTCGGCGATGGCGGCGCGGAACAGCTCGGCGCGCGGGCCGTGGCTCGAGAGCCGGTCCACCGGCGTCTCGTCGGCGAAGGCGAGGTCGTGCCGGCCGATCACCGCGCAGAAGCGCCGCCAGATTTTCGCTTCCAGCAGGCACACCGCGACGCGCTTGCCGTCGCGGGTGGGATAGGTGGTGTAGCGCGGGCTGCCGCCGAACACCTCCATGGCCGGGGTGCCGGTGCCGCCGGCGCGCCGGCCGAGAGCGCTGGCGAGCGCGATGTTCCCCATGCCCATCAGCGCGTCGTACATGGCGACGTCGAGGAAGGCGCCCTCCCCGTCCCGGTCGCGGTTGCGCAGGGCGGCGAGGATGGCGATCACCGCCATCGCCCCGGCGGAATAGTCGCCGGCCTGGAAATAGGGCGCGGCGTCGGCGGTGTTGGCGAGCAGGCCCGTGCTCGCCTGGATCGCGAGGTCGTGCCCGGCGATGCCGGAGAGCGCGCCGTCATGGCCGAAGCCGGTGATGCTGCAATAGATGAGGCGCGGATTGAGCGCGCGGGCGCGCTCGTAATGCACCTCCAGCTTCTCCGCGCCGCCGCGGCCGAAGCTCTCCACCAGCACGTCCGCTTCCGCGATCAGGCGGTGCGCCGCCGCCCGGCCCTCGGGGGCGGAGAGATCCACCGCCAGCGAACGCTTGCCACCATTGACCGAGCAGAAATAGACGCTCTCGTTCGCGTAGAGCGGCGCATTGTGGCGGCTCGGGTCGCCGTCGGGTCGCTCGACCTTCACCACCTCGGCACCGAGGTCGGCGAGCATCTGCGCGCACCAGGGGCCGGGCAGCAGGCGGCTGAAGTCCGCCACCTTGATGCCGGAGAGGGGAAGCACCTCGGCCATGGCTCAGGCTCCGGTGAAGCTGGCGGGCCGCTTCTCCAGGAAGGCGGTGATGCCCTCCTGCTTGTCGCGGGTGCCGTAGACGGTGGTGACGAGGAAGGTCTCGAACTCGATGGCCGAGGCGAGATCCATCTGCAGGCCGCGATGCACCGCGCGCTTGACGAAGGCGAGGCTCAGCGGCGCGCGGGTGGCATAGAGCGTCGCCATCTCCAGCGCCTTGTCGAGCGCTGCGCCGCGCGGCGTGACGCGGTTGACGAGGCCGATGCGCAGCGCCTCGGCGGCATCGATCGGCTCGGCGGCGAACAGCATGTCGAGCGCGTTGGACGGCCCCACCACGCGCGGCAGGCGCTGGGTGCCACCGGCCCCCGCCACGGTGCCGATGCGCGCGCTGGTGATGGCGAAGCTCGATCCCTCCCCGGCGACGCGCAGGTCGGCGGCGAGCGCCAGTTCCAGCCCGCCGGTCATGCAGAAGCCCTCGATGGCGGCGATCACCGGCTTTGCGGAAGTCTCCAGCGCCGCGTTGAGCGCGTGCCACTGCTTGAAATAGCGGGTGCCGTCGGTGGCGGTCTTGATCTTCACCGCCTCGGTGAGGTCGGCGCC
Source organism: Xanthobacter sp. BG11Y11_SDJG (assembly GCF_057364445.1). Taxonomy (NCBI): domain Bacteria; kingdom Pseudomonadati; phylum Pseudomonadota; class Alphaproteobacteria; order Hyphomicrobiales; family Xanthobacteraceae; genus Xanthobacter; species Xanthobacter sp. BG11Y11_SDJG. The sequence continues at coordinate 633 of NZ_JBNFNU010000319.1, read as the reverse complement.
GGCGGAGAAATACTCCTGCCCGCCATAGAGGATGATGGCGCGGGCCTCGGCGTCGTCCTCGGCCGCCTCGGTGGCGGCGATTATCTCGGCCATCATCTTGAGGCTGACGGCATTGCGCCGCTCCAGGCGGGCGAGATGGAAGATCAGCGCCGGCCCCCGGCGCTCCACGCGAATGGTCTCAAAGCTGCTCATGAAGGCACCCGGTTGGAAAACGCCTGATTGTGAAAACGTCTCGATCAGCGCGGCGGTCGCATCGGGCGCTTCGTACGGCACGAAGTGGCCGGCGCCCGGCAGGATGTGGACCTCGGCATCGGGGCGCACCGCGCGCACCACCCCGGCCCGGTGGGCCACCGACGGCACGCAGAGCTGATCCTTGCCGCCCCAGATGGCCTGGACCGGGCACGGCACCCGCACGAGGTCGGCCACCAGGCGGTCGGCAAGGCTGATGACGCGGCTGTCGAAGCGCTGGCGGGCGATGTTGGCGCTGTGGAGGTCGACCACCGGATCGTCCGCGGACGGGACGCGCGAGAGCATGAAGGCGCCGAGATTCTGCGCCACCGCGGCGCGGTGGCCGCGGGTCCTGCGCCGCGCTCGGCGTCGGCACGATGGGCAGCCGGCCGCCCCTCCGGCACG
>NZ_JBNFNU010000318.1:0-4946 GCF_057364445.1 Xanthobacter sp. BG11Y11_SDJG | reverse complement strand
GGCCGCCGCGACACGGCCGCCGGTGCGCTGCGCAGATTGCCGGCACATGGCGCCCGCTCTTGCGCATCCTCCGGGGCCGGGCCCGGCAGCGCCGCGCCGCGAACTTTCTCATTGCGACCAGACAGATGCCGGCCGGGACCGATGAGGCCGCCGCGGGTGCCGCGGCGCGCGGTCCTGTCGATTGCCTGCTTTCGCGCCACCCGTTGCCCAATCATTCAGCTCTAACACCCCTAGCCTTGGAGAACTAACTTATTGCATATAATATTGAAAATCAGATGGAATGCAATTTTATCGGCTCTGTTCGCGTCCCCCAACCCCTTCTGAACGAGAGAGAATTCGCCATGGCCCGTCCCTCGTCCGATCAGCCGTCGAGCCGTCTGCTCGCCTCCCGCCGCCGCTTCCTGACCCTCACCGTTTCCGCACTCGCCGCCGCAGCCGCGGCCCCCGCGCTGCTGGCGCAAGTCTCAGGGCCGCCGCGGCCGCGCCGCTCACCATCGAGGACATCAAGAAGCGCGGCGTGGTGCGGATCGGCGTCGAGGCCGCCTATCGGCCCTTCACCTTCCGCGAGGGCAGCGCCATCGTCGGCTACGACGTGGACCTCGCGAAGGCGATCTTCGCCCCGCTCGGCGTGAAGGTGGAGATGGTGGACACCGCCTGGGCCGGCGTCATCCCGGCGCTCTATGCCGGCAACTTCGACGTCATCATGACCTCGCTCACCTACACCAAGGAGCGGGTCGCCAAGGTCGGCTATTCCATCCCCTATACCGAGGCGACGCAGGAGCTCTTGGTGCGCGCGGCCGATGCCGGCACCATCAAGGACCTCTCCGGCATGTCGGGCAAGGTGCTCGGCGTGAAGCTGGGTTCCGCCGGCGACACCATGAAGACCGGCCTCGACGAGAAGCTGAAGGCGGCCACCGGCAAGGGCTTCGCCCAGGTGAAGACCTATGACGACCACCCGGCCGCCTATCTGGCGCTGGCCCAGGGCTCGGTGGACGGCGTCATCAACACCCTCGCCACCCTCACCCAGGTGGTGAAGGACGCGCCCGGCAAATACGCCATCGTGCGCGACATCGGCCCGCGCAACTGGGCCGGCATCGGCACCCGCAAGGAGGACGAGGACCTCATCGCCTTCCTCAACCAGCGCATCACGGCGCTGAAGGAGAGCGGCGAAATCTACAAGCTGCAGGAGAAGTGGTTCGGCGTGCGCATGCAGCTCGCCGACAAGGTCCCGACCTTCTCCTGACCCCATCTCCCGCAGGCTGCCTGCGGCGCCGTCATCCCCCGGCGGGTCCGGAGAATCCCCCGCAGGGTCTGCCCGGCCGCTGGGTGGATGCCCCGGACGAGCCGGGGCATGACAGGCTCGAAACGACAAAGGTCATGGCCCCGCCATGCCCTCCGGCTGACGGCGGACGCGAAACGCGCGCCCGCCGCGCCGCACATGAAACTGAGGAAGCACCCCTCCCATGACCATCGACTGGTCCGTCGTCCAGATGGCCATCCCCCTGCTCGCGGAGGGCACGGTGATGACGCTGAAGATCGCCGCCATCGCCGGCATCATCGGCCTTTCCGGCGGCATCATCCTCGGCCTCGTCTCGCTCGGCGGCTTCGCGCCGGCGCGCTGGATGGTGCGCGCCTATGTGGACTTCATCCGCGGCACGCCGCTTCTGATCCAGATCTTCATCGTCTTCTTCGGCCTGCCGGCCATGGGCCTGCGGCTCGGCGAGTTCTGGGCCGGCGTCATCGCCCTCTCGCTCAATTGCGCAGGCTATGTGGCGGAGGTGGTGCGCGGCACCGTCGGCGCGGTGGAGAAGGGCCAGACCGAAGCGGCCAAGTCCATCGGCATGACGCGCGGCAAGATCCTCGTCTACGTGCTTCTGCCCCAGTCGATCCGCCCCATGATGCCGGCGCTCACCAACGACATCATCACGCTGCTCAAGAACACCTCGCTGCTGTCGGTGATCTCGGTCTACGAGCTGACGCGCTCGGGCCAGGCGATCATCGCCTCCCACTTCGCGCCGGTGGAGATCTTCACCCTGCTCGCCATCTATTACTACGCCATCATCAGCGTCCTCTCCTGGATTTCGCGGGTGATCGAGCGTCGCCTGCCGGCCTGGTGATCGCCATGACCTCCATCGCTCCCACCCCCGTGCCGCGCGGCCTGAAGCCGCTGCTCGCCGTGCGCGGCCTTCGGAAGTCCTTCGGCAACCGGGAAATCCTCAAGGGCATCTCGTTCGACCTCATGGCCGGCCAGACCTTGGTGCTGATCGGGCCGTCCGGCTCCGGCAAGACCACGGTGCTGCGCTGCCTCAACCATCTGGAGACGCCCGACGGCGGCACCATCGAGCTGCTCGGCGAGCCGATCGGCGGCGCCTATATGGGCGAGGAGGCGAAGTGGCGCCCCCTGCCGGAGGCGGACCTGGCGCGCCAGCGCCGCAAGTTCGGCTTCGTGTTCCAGCGCTTCAACCTGTTTCCGCACCTCACGGCGCTGGAGAATGTCGCCATCGGCCCGGCCAAGGTGCTCGGCCTGTCGCGCAGGGAGGCCGAGGCGCGCGCCGCGGCGCAGCTCACCCGCGTGAGCCTGGCCGAGCACATGGACAAGCGCCCGTCCCAGCTCTCCGGCGGCCAGCAGCAGCGCGTCGCCATCGCCCGCGCGCTCGCCATGGAGCCGCGCCTGATCCTTTTCGACGAGCCCACCTCGGCGCTCGATCCCGAACTGGTGCACGAGGTGCTGGACGTGATGGCGGAACTGGCGCGCGAGGGCATGACCATGGTGGTGGTCACACACGAGATGAGCTTCGCCCGCCGGGTCGCCGACCACCTGATCTTCATGGCCGACGGCGAGATCGTCGAGGAGGGACCGCCCGAGGCGGTGTTCTCCGCCCCGCGCGAGGAGAAGACCCAGCGCTTCCTTGCCCATGTGCTGAACCGGTGAGCGTCATGACACAGACCAACCAACCTGCGCTCGACCTCCTCGTCACCGGCGCCACCCTCCTCACCGGCGATCCGGCCCGGCCCGCGATCGAGCACGCCTGGCTCGGCGTGAAGGACGGCCGCTTCGTGCTCATCGCGGACGCGCGCGCCGACGCCGCGCCGCCCACTGCCCACCGCTGCATCGACCTGCCGGGGCGCGTGATCACGCCCGGCTTCCTGAACATCCACACCCACGCCAACCTCTCCATGGTGCGCGGCGTGGCGGAGGACCTCGGCTTCGCGCCGGCCTACACGCCCGGCATCCCCCAGGGCCATATGGTGACGCCGGACGAGGCCTATGCCATCTCCCGCCTCGGGGCGCTGGAGGCACTGCTGTTCGGCTCCACCCTCATCAACGACACCTTCGTCCATGCGGACGTGGTGACGCCCGCCATGGCCGAGATCGGGCTGCGGGTGTGGTCGTGCGGGCGCATCCACGACGTGGACTTCTCCGGTGTCTCGCTCGGCCGCTGGGAGCATGTGGACGCCATCGGCGACGAGAAGCTGAACGATGCGCTCGAACTCGCCGCCCGCTACGAGGGCAAGAGCGGCGGCCGCATCGGCGTGCAGCTCGCCGCCCATGCGCCGGACACCTGCTCGACGCCGTTCCTGAAGCGCATCGCCCGCGCGGCGGAAGAGACCGGGCTGCGCGTCACCACCCATCTCTCCCAGAGCAAGGTGGAGGTGGCCCGCATCCGCGAACGCGACGGCAAGAGCCCGCCGGAACTGCTGGAGGAGCTGGGCCTGCTCAACGACCGCCTGCTGGCGGCCCACTGCATCCATGTGAGCGAAGCCGACATCGCCCGCATCGGCCGCGCCGGCATCCATGTGGCGCACATCGCCAAGGGCAACGCCACCGGCGCCACCATCGCCCCCACCCAGAAGCTGCGCGCGGCGGGCGCGAAGCTCACGCTCGGCACGGACAACATGCACGCCGACATGGTGGAGGTGATGCGCTGGGCGCTGGCGGTGGGCCGCATCCAGATGGGCGCGGTGACGGACGACTGGCAGCCCGCCGCCGTGTTCGAGATGGCCACCATGGCCGGCGCCCGCGCCATGGGGCTCGAGGCCGAGATCGGCTCGATCGCGCTGGGCAAGAAGGCGGACTTCGTCGCCTTCGACTTCCGCCGCGTCCACCTCACCCCGCGCACCAACGTGCTCGGCAACCTCGTCCATGTGGCCCACGGGCGCGACGTGGAACTGGTGGCCGTGGACGGCGAAGTGGTGGTGGAGGCGGGCGCCGCCACCAAGGTCAATGAAAGCGACATCCGACGCGACGCCGAGGCCGCCATCGCCGCGCTCTGGCGTCGGGCGCGCGGGGACTGACGACATGCGCATCCTGCTCATCAATCCCAACACCTCGGCCGACATGACCGAGCGCATGGTCGCGACCGCCCGTCCGGTGCTGGCGCCGGACGTGGAGCTGATCGCCCTCACCGCGACGCAGGGCCTGCCCTACATCGCCAGCCGCGCCGAGGCGGTGGTCGCCGGCGCGCTCACGCTGGAGATGATCGCCGCCCACCAGGAGGGCATGGACGCGGTGGTGATCGCCGCCTTCGGCGATCCCGGCCTCGTCGCCGCGCGCGAGCTGTTCGATCTGCCGGTGGTGGCCATGGCGGAAGCGGCCATGCTCACCGCCTGCATGCTGGGGCCGAAATTCTCCATCGTCACCTTCTCGCCGGCGCTGACTCCCTGGTACGAGGACGCGGTGGCGCTCACCGGCATGGGCGCGCGCTGCGCCTCCATCCGCGTGCCGGAAGCGGGCTTCCGCTCGGTGTCCGACGTGCAGCACGAACTGGAAGCCGAGCTTGTGGAAACCACGCGCCGCGCGGTGGCCGAGGACAGAGCGGACGTGGTGATCCTCGCCGGCGCGCCGCTCACGGGCCTCGCCCAGCGGGTGGCGGACCGCGTGCCGGTGCCGCTCATCGATCCGCTCAGCCGCCGCCGTGGGCCAGGCGCAGGTGCTGGCGCGCCTG
>NZ_JBNFNU010000317.1:0-4991 GCF_057364445.1 Xanthobacter sp. BG11Y11_SDJG | reverse complement strand
GATGCGTCGACGCGGTTCTGGCCCGAGGTGCCGCCGGAGCGCCGCCCGCGGGTCTATCTCGCCCGCGGCACCGAGGGGCTCGAGACCGGGACCCGCGGCTCCATCAATACCGAGATCATCGAGCGCGTGGGCGCCGTCAACGTCGCCGAGGGCCTGAGGGAGAAAGGCGGCCTCGCCGCCGTCTCGCCCGAGCAGGTGATCGCCTGGGCGCCCGACACCGTCGTCGCGCTCGATCCCGTCTTCGCCGCCACCGTTGCCGAGCGGCCCGCCTGGAAGCCGGTGCCGGCGGTCGCGGCGGGCCGGGTGTTCCTGGCGCCGCATTTGCCGTTCGGTTTCGTCGATGCGCCGCCGTCGGTGAACCGGCTGGCCGGCCTCCTGTGGCTGCTCCACATGCTCTACCCGCAGCAGGCCGGCGGCGCGCTCGACCGCGATGTCTCAAGCTTCTACGAGCTCTTCTATGGGGTTTCGCTCGACCCGGCGCAGGTCCGCCAGGTGATCGGCCGGCCGGACCGATGACGGGAATGCGGACCCTCATCGCGCTCGGGTCTCTGGCCGCGCTGCTCGCCGCAAGCCTCGTGGTCGCGGCCGGCATCGGCCCCTACCCCATCGCGCCGGCCGACGTGATCTCTGCCCTCGCCATGGCGCCGTTCGGCATCCCGAACGATGCCGCCGCCACCGTGCTGTTCCACATTCGCCTCCCGCGCATCCTCGCGGCGGCGCTGGTGGGGGCGGCGCTGGCGGCGGCGGGCGCGGCCTATCAGAGCCTGTTCCGCAATCCGCTGGTCTCCCCCGACATCCTCGGCGTCTCCACCGGCGCGGGCTTCGGCGCAGTGCTCGGCATCCTCCTGGGGCTGAACGTGGCGGCGATCCAGCTCATGGGCTTCGCCGGCGGGCTCGCCACGGTGGCGGTGGTGCTGCTGCTCGCACGGGCCTTGCGGGGCGGCGGCGACATCCTGGTGATGGTGCTCGCCGGCATCGTCGTCGGCGCGCTGGCGGGTGCGGCGATCGCATTGGTGAAGGTGCTGGCGGATCCCTACGAGCAGCTGCCCGCCATCACCTTCTGGCTGCTCGGCAGCCTGTCCGGCATCAAGCCGCAGGATGTCGCCGCCGTCGCACCGGCGATCATGCTCGGCCTCGCGGCGCTTGTGCTCGCGCGCTGGCGGATCGGCGTGCTCTCGCTCGGCGAGGAGGAGGCGCAGGCGCTGGGCGTCGACACGCGCCGCACGCGGGCGCTGGCGATCGGCGGCGCGACCCTGGTCACCGCCAGCGCGGTGGCCATCTCCGGCGTCATCGGCTGGGTCGGGCTGATGGTGCCGCACATGGCACGCTTGATTGTCGGCGCGCGCTTCGACCGGCTGCTGCCGGCCTCGATCCTGCTCGGCGCCGCCTTCATGGTGATGGTGGACACCCTCGCCCGATCGGCAGCGCGCATCGAGATCCCGCTCGGCGTGCTCACCGCGCTGATCGGCGGGCCGGTCTTCGTCGTCCTGCTGGCGCGCCGCCGCCGGAGCCTGCTGCCATGACGGCGCCGGCCGGCCCGCCTTGCTTCCGCGCAGGGCTCGCCATCGGCCATGGCGGCCGCGCTTTGGCGCGGAACCTGTCGCTCGCCCTCGACGCGGGCACCGTCACCTGCCTGCTGGGGCCCAACGGGGTGGGCAAGACGACGCTGTTCAAGACGCTGCTGGGGCTGCTGCCGCCGATTGCCGGCACCGTCCGCCTCGCGGGCGCTCCGCTTGCCGCGCTCTCGGCCGAGGCCAAAGCGCGCGCCGTCGCCTACGTGCCGCAGGCCAGCCCGAGCGACTTCAACTATGCAGTCCTGGACATGGTGGTGATGGGCCGCACGGCCCATCTGGGCGCGTTCGGCGCGCCCAAGGCGCACGATCTTGCGGTGGCGGCGGACGCCCTCGCGTCACTGGGCATCGGCGAGCTCGCGCCGCGCGCCTTCAACCACCTCTCCGGCGGCCAGCGGCAGCTGGTCCTGGTGGCGCGGGCGCTGGCGCAGGGCGCGCCCGTGATCGTCATGGACGAGCCCACGGCCAGCCTCGACCTCGCCAATCGCCTGCTCGTTCTTCGCCAGGCGCGGGCGCTGGCGGCACGGGGCATCGCCGTACTCGTCTCCACCCACGAACCGGAGCACGCGCTCGCAATGGCCGACCGGGTGGCGGTTCTGGGCGCGGGCGGCTGGTTCGAGGCCGGCCCGGCGAAGACGGTGCTCACCGGCGCGACGCTGAGCCGACTCTACGGCCTGCCGCTGCTGGTCGAGCAGGCGCCGTCCGGCCGGTGGGTGGTGAGTTCCGAACCGGCGCGCGACGCCTGAGAGACAAGCGCGCATGAACGCTTCGGCAACACCGCACCGCAGCCGATTCGCGCACGGTCCGTTCCCGGCCCGTTCCGCCGCCCCCCTTTCGCCATCGCGCCCGCGTCCCAATATGCTACACAGCCCCCTACGAATGAGCGGACCCCCCACAGCCGATGGATGATGTCACCCAATGGGCCGTGCTGCCGCGCGCGATCCGCGCGCGCGGCGTGAGTGCGGTCCTCGGCCCCACCAATACGGGAAAGACCCATCTCGCCATCGAGCGCATGCTCGGCCATGAGAGCGGGCTCATCGGCCTGCCTCTGCGGCTTTTGGCGCGCGAGGTCTATCAGCGCATCGTCGAGCGCATCGGGCCGGACAAGGTGGCCCTCGTCACCGGCGAGGAGAAGATCAAGCCGAAAAATCCGCGCTACTGGGTCGCCACCGTCGAGGCCATGCCGCGCGACGTGGACGTCTCGTTCGTCGCCATCGACGAGGTCCAGCTCGCCAGCGATTTCGACCGCGGCCACGTCTTCACCGACCGCATCCTCAACCGGCGCGGCCGCCACGAAACGCTGCTGCTCGGCTCCGGCACCATGCGCAGCGTGGTGGATAAGCTCATTCCCGGCGTGAGCGTGCAGGTGCGTCCGCGCCTGTCCACGCTCACCTTCGCCGGCGAGAAGAAAATCTCCCGCCTGCCGCGCCGCTCCGCCATCGTCGCCTTCTCCGCGGAGGAGGTCTATTCCATCGCCGAGTTCATCCGCCGCCAGCGCGGCGGCGCGGCGGTGGTGATGGGCGCGCTCTCGCCGCGCACCCGCAACGCCCAGGTGGAGCTCTACCAGTCCGGCGACGTGGATTATCTCGTGGCCACCGATGCCATCGGCATGGGCCTCAATCTCGACGTGGACCATGTGGCCTTCGCCTCGGACCGCAAGTTCGACGGCTGGCAGTTCCGCCGCCTCAACCCGTCCGAGATGGCGCAGATCGCCGGCCGCGCCGGACGGGCGACGCGCGACGGAACGTTCGGCTCCACCGGGCGCTGCCCGCCGTTCGAGCAGGAAGTGGTGGAGCGCCTGGAGGCCCACGCCTTCGATGCCGTGAAGGTGTTGCAATGGCGCAACGGAGCGCTGGACTTCGGCTCCATCGCCGCTCTGGCGGCCAGCCTCGCCGCGGCCCCGCGCGAAGACGGCCTCGCCCGCGCGCCCACCGCGGACGACGTCAAAGTGCTGGAGATCATGGGCGCGGATGGCGCCGTCGCAGGCCGCGTGAGGTCTCCCGCGGAGGTGGAACGGCTCTGGCAGGTGTGCCAGGTTCCCGACTATCGCAAGATTTCTCCCGGCGCCCATGCGGAGCTGGTGGCCACGCTTTTCGGCCATGTGGGGGCGGGTGGCCGCATCCCCGATGAGTGGTTCGCGCGTCAAATCGCCTTGACCGATCGCGCAGAAGGCGACATCGACACGTTGTCGAGACGGATCGCGCAGGTGAGGACCCTCACCTTCGTCGCGAACCGCCCCGACTGGCTAGAAGACCCGCAGTACTGGCAAGGCGTCACGAGAGGGGTCGAGGACAAGCTGTCCGATGCACTGCACGAGAGGCTGGCGCAGCGTTTCGTGGACCGTCGGACCAGCGTGCTCATGCGGCGCCTGCGAGAGAACACGATGCTTGAGACCGAGATCAGCAAGACCGGCGACGTGACCGTCGAGGGACACGTTATCGGCCACCTCCACGGCTTCCAGTTCGCCCCGGACCCCGCCGCAGGCGGCGAGGAGGCGAAGGCCTTGCGCGCGGCTGCGCAGAAGGCACTGGCCGGCGAGATCGAGGCGCGCGCCTTGCGCGTCTCGCAGGCGGTGGACGAGGCCTTCGTCCTCACCAATGACGGCACCATCCGCTGGACCGGCGAGGCGGTGGCCAAGCTCATTCCCGGCGAAGAGGTGCTGAAGCCGCGCTTCAAGATCATCGCCGACGAGCATCTCACCGGCCCGGCCCGCGACCAGGTGGAGGCACGCCTCACGCTGTGGATCGCGGCCCATATCGACAAGCTGCTCGGCCCGCTGAACAAGCTCGCCAGCGCCGAGGACATCACCGGCATCGGCCGCGGCATCGCCTTCCAGATCGTCGAGAGCCTCGGCGTGCTGGAGCGCGCCAAGGTGGCCGAGGAGATGAAGACCCTCGACCAGGCGGCGCGCGCCACCCTGCGCGGCTATGGGGTGCGCTTCGGCGCCCACCACATCTATCTGCCGGGCCTGCTGAAGCCGGCGCCGCGCGCGCTGGCGGCCGAGCTTTATGCGCTCAAGCATGGCGGCCTCGCCCAGAAGGGGCTCGACGAGCTGCCCCATCTCGCGGCGTCCGGGCGGACCTCCATCCCCGTGGACCACGAGGTGCAGAAGGGGCTCTATCGCGCCGTCGGCTTCCGCGTGTGCGGCGAGCGCGCGGTGCGCGTCGACATCCTGGAGCGGCTCGCAGATCTCATCCGCCCGGCGCTCGCCTGGCGCCCGAACTCCCCCGGCCCCAAGCCGCCGGGCGCGGTGGACGGGCGCGGCTTCACCGTGACCGTGGGCATGACCTCGCTCGCCGGCTGCTCGGGCGAGGACTTCGCCTCGATCCTGAAGTCGCTCGGCTACCGCATGGAGCGCCGCCCGCCGCCACCGCCGGAGGCCGAGCCTGCCCGCGCGGCCCCCCGCCGAGGCGGCCGCAG
>NZ_JBNFNU010000316.1:0-5015 GCF_057364445.1 Xanthobacter sp. BG11Y11_SDJG | reverse complement strand
CCAGGCGATGCAGCCCATGTATGTGGTGCGCATCAACAACGGCAAGTTCGACATCATCGACAAGGTCTCGGCCGAGGACGCCATCGGCCCCGACACCTGCACCCGCTTCTGAGCCGGAACGGACCGCCGCGGCCCCTCACGGCCGCGGCGGTCCGCCGGGCGTCTGCTCCTCGTCGGCAGCGAGCGAGGGCGGCTTGTAGCCGATCTCCACGGTGAGGAGCTGTGATTGCAGCTTGCCGAGGAAGTGCACCAGCGAGGCGCGCTCGTCGAAGCTGAATCCGGCCGCCGCCTGCCGGTAGAACTCGAAGATCTTGTTTCTGAGGTCCGGCCACAGCCGGTGACCGGCGGGAGTGAGCCGCACCAGGCGGGCGCGGCGGTCGTTCGGGTCGGTGGCGCGCTCGACGATGCCGCCGCGCTCCAGGCGCTTGATGACGCCGTCGAGATTCTGGCGGCTGACCACGAGGTATTCCGCAAGGTCGCCGAACGCCATGCCCTCCGGGCGGTGCTTCTGCGACAGGGCGCCGATGACCGCCCACTGCACCGTCGTCACCCCGAGCTCCTTCACGGACTGGCGCTGCAATGTATTGCCGAGCTGGAACAGGCGAAAGAATATTCGATTGTTCAGCTGGTCGGCGGAGCCCTGCTCCTCGTGCTGCGCAGCCAAACCCTCTTCCCCTGAAGCATTCACGCGGCCGGCTCCGGTTCGATCATCGTTCAGGCGCTCATGCGCTCCGCGCGGCGCCCGATCCCTGGGCCACCATAGTCGGCAACGCTGCCGCGCTCCAGAGCACCGCATCCCGCGCCCGCAGGCCAAAATCGTGCGTCGATGATAGCGGCATTCATGACAATATATTGATCTAAATGGGGTGCCAAATGAAGAGCCTTCCGCCCCCAATATGCCGCGTCACCATGCTGCGTTGCACATAAATGACGCTACAGCGCGGTCGAAACGGTCCCTCGACGGTGCGCAGGGCACTGGTGAGAAAGGCAAAGATATTGACATTAATCCGACGCCCCGTTTATTCATTGGAACAATGACAAGGCGCGCCTTGCGGCGCGCGACGGCTGTGGAGGATCTGCCCATGAGCGCGGCCCGTTCGGCGCTGCTTCAGCCCATTTCGGTCGGCGGCGTGACGCTGGCCAACCGCGTCGTCATGGGCTCGATGCACACCGGATTGGAATCCCATCCCGAGCGCTTCGACGAGCTGGGCCGCTTCTATGGCGCGCGCGCCGAGGGCGGCGTCGGGCTGGTGGTCACGGGCGGCTTCTCCCCTACCTTCGCGGGGCGCATGAAGGACGAGCCGGGCACGTTCGAGCGGCCGGACCAGGTGGACGCCCACCGGCACATCGTCGCGCCGGTCCATGCCGCCGGCGGCCGCATCATCCTGCAGATCCTGCATGCCGGCCGCTACGGCTACCACTCGGCCATCGTCGCCCCCTCGGCGATCCGCGCGCCCATCAACAAGGAGACGCCGCGCGAACTGCCCGCCGACGAGATCGAGGCGACCATCGCCGCTTATGCCAACACCGCGCGCCTCGCGCGGGAGGCGGGCTATGACGGCGTCGAGGTGATGGGCTCGGAGGGCTATCTCATCAGCGAGTTCCTGGCGACCCGCACCAACCACCGCACCGACGACTGGGGCGGCGCGCTGGAGAACCGCGCGCGCTTCCCGCTCGCCGTGGTCCGCGCGGTGCGCGCGGCGCTCGGTCCGGGGGCGATCCTGTCCTACCGCATCTCCGCGCTGGAGCTGATCGAGGGCGGCCTCAGCGAAGCGGACACGCTCTGGCTGGCGAAGGAGGTGGAGAAGGCGGGTGCGGACTGCCTGTCCACCGGCATCGGCTGGCATGAATCCACCGTGCCCACCATCGCCGGCACGGTGCCACACGCGGCCTTCGCGGAGGCGACGCGCCGCATCAAGGCGGCGGTGTCCATCCCCGTCACCGCCAGCAACCGCATCAACCTGCCGGACGACGGCGCGCGTCTGATCGCGGAGGGGGCGGCCGACCTCATCTCCATGGCCCGCCCGTTCCTTGCGGATGCGGCCTTCGTCAACAAGGTGCGCGACGGGCGGCCCGACCTCATCAATGTCTGCATCGCCTGCAACCAGGCCTGCCTCGACCACTATTTCACCAGCCAGGTGATCTCCTGCCTGGTCAATCCGCGCGCGCTGCGCGAGGGTGAATTCTCCGATGCACCGGCGGCGGACGCCAAGCGCGTCGCCGTGGTGGGCGGCGGCGTCGCCGGCATCGCCGCGGCGCTGGAGGCGGGACGGCGCGGCCACCACACCACACTCTATGAAGCCGCGCCCGAGATCGGCGGCCAGTTCACTTTGGCCGCGCAGGTGCCGGGCAAGGAGGATTACGGCCTCGCCATCGACGGCTTCCGGCGCCAGCTCGAAGAGGTGGGAGTGCAGGTGCGCACCGGCGCGCGGGTCAGCATCGAGGCGCTCGGGCGCAGCAACTATGACGAAGTGATCATCTCCACCGGCGTCAGCGCCCGCCCCATCGACATTCCCGGCGCCGACGATCCCCGCGTGGTGGGCTACACCGACATCCTCGACGGCACCGTGAAGGCCGGCGCGCGGGTGGTGGTGATCGGCGCCGGCGGCATCGGCCACGACGTGGCGCTGTTCCTCGCCGCGGGCGAGGAAGGAGAGCGCCAGTCGATCGCGGAATTCGAGGAGCGCTGGGGCATTGCCGGCGGCGCGCGCCACATTCCGTCCGCCCGCCGGCAGGTCACCATGGTGAAGCGCTCGCCCGGCGGCTTCGGCAAGACGCTGGGCAAGAGCACCGGCTGGATCCTGCGTCAGGAACTCAAGGACCTCGGCGTGCGCCAGATCGCCGATGCGCGCTACCTGAAGATCGATGCGGACGGCCTCCATGTCGCGGTGGGGGACGCTGTGGAGGTGCTGCCGGCCGACACCATCGTGGTCTGCGCCGGCCAGGAGTCCGATCGCAGCCTCGCCGACGAGCTGGAGGCGCGCGGCCAGAGCGTCCACGTGGTGGGCGGCGCCCGGCTTGCGGGAGAGCTCGACGCCAAGCGGGCGATCCTGGAGGGCGCCGTGGCCGGCAACCGCATCTGATGTCGCGCAGCTATTGACGCCCGCAGCCGGAGCCATCGCACGCTCCGGGAAACAAAGCGGGCGCTGGAGGGAGGATGCCGTGACGCTCGACCTGGACGCCCCCTTTCTGCAACGCCGGGACGCGAATTTCCGGCCGCTGACGCCGCTGAACTTCCTGTTCCGGTCGGCGGACGTGTTCCCGGACCGCACCGCCATCGTCTATGGCGATCGGCGCGTGACCTGGCGGGACTATGCCCGGCGATGTCTCAAGCTCGCCTCGGCGCTGAGGCGGGCCGGCATCGGGAAGGGCGATGTGGTGGCGCTGCTCGCCCCCAACATCCCGGCGGTGCTGGAGGCCCATTTCGGGGTGCCGCTCGCGGGCGGCATCATCAACACCATCAATATCCGGCTCGATGCGGCAGCCGTCGCCTTCATCCTGGAGCACGGCGAGGCCAAGGTGCTGCTGGTGGACCCGCAATTCAGCGCCATCGGCTGCGAGGCGCTTGCGCTCCTGCCGGTGAAGCCGCTGGTGGTCGACATCGAGGACGACTTGGCGGAGGGCGGCGAGCGGATCGGCGACCTCACCTACGAGGAGCTTCTCGCCTCCGGCAGCGAAGACGACAACGTGGTCTGGCCGCAGGACGAGTTCGAGACCATCTCGCTGAACTACACCTCCGGCACCACGGGCAACCCGAAGGGCGCGCTCTACCACCATCGCGGCGCCTATCTGAACGCGCTCGGTCAGCTGCTGCACCACAAGATGGATGCGGACTCGGTCTATCTGTGGACCCTGCCCATGTTCCACTGCAACGGCTGGTGCTTCACCTGGGCGGTGGCGGCGGTGGGCGCGACCCATGTCTGCCTGCGCAAGATGGTGGCCGAGCAGGTGTTCGACCTCATCGCGGCCACCGGCGTCACCCATTTCTGCGGCGCGCCACGGTGCTCGGCATGCTGGTGGACGGGGCGGAGCGTTCCGGCAAGCGGCTGGGCGCCCCTGTCGCCGTGATGACCGCGGGCTCGGCACCGCCCGCACCGGTGCTGAAGGCGGCCGAGGACCTCGGCTTTGTCGTGCGCCATGTCTATGGCACCACCGAGCTGCACGGCGTCGTCTCGCTGTGCGACTGGCACCGCGAATGGGACGGCCTGCCCGGCACCGAGCGCTCGCGCATGATGGCGCGCCAGGGTGTGCGCACCGTCGTCACCGACGAGATGATGGTCGCCGACCCGGTCACGCTCGCGCCGGTGCCGCGCTCCGGCGAGGCGATGGGCGAGGTGATGTTCCGCGGCAATATGGGGATGAAGGGCTACCTCAAGAATCCCTCGGCCACGGAGGCGGCGTTCGCCGGCGGCTGGTACCGCACCGGCGACCTCGCGGTGGTGCACCTCAACGGGTACATCGACATCAAGGACCGCTCCAAGGACATCATCATCTCCGGCGGCGAGAACATCTCCTCCATCGAGGTGGAGGAGGTGCTCTACCAGCACCCGGCGGTGGCCTCGGCGGCGGTGATCGCCATGAAGCACGACCATTGGGGCGAGCGGCCCTGCGCCTTCGTGGAGCTGAAGGCGGAGGGCTCGCTCACCGCCGAAGAGCTGCTCGACTTCTGCCGCGGCCGGCTCGCCAAGTTCAAGGTCCCGGACCGCGTAATCTTCGGACCGATCGAGCGCACGGCGACGGGCAAGGTGCAGAAGTTCAAGCTGCGCAGCCTGATCCAGGACCAGGGGCATTAGGACCAGCTTCGATCATGAGGCGCCCCCGTCATCCCCCGACTTGTCCGGGGCACGACCGTGCTTGAACGACAGAGGATCGACACATGAGAGGCCTGAAGGACCGCGTCGCCATCGTCACCGGGGCGGCCGGCGGCATCGGCCAGGCGATCTGCCGGCGCTTCGTCGCGGAGGGCGTGCGACTCGCCGCCGCGGACGTCAACGGCCCCGCGCTCGCCGGCCTCG
>NZ_JBNFNU010000315.1:0-5017 GCF_057364445.1 Xanthobacter sp. BG11Y11_SDJG | reverse complement strand
CGGGGCGCATCCCGCTCACTTTGGCTCTGCTTTCACCGGCGCGCCGGCCGATCCAGGTCACCAAGGACCTGCCGCAATTCTGGCGCGGCTCCTGGCGCGAGGTGCGCGCCGAGATGCGCGGGCGCTATCCCAAGCATCCCTGGCCCGAGGACCCGTCCCAGGCCGATCCCACCACCCGCGCCAAGCCGCGCGGCACCTGAGGGTTCAGCGCGCCGGGTCGAGCGCGTCGGTGTCCGGCGCGATTCCCTTGGAGGTGGGCGCGCCGTCGTCGAACGGGGCGAGATGGTCGATCACCATCTGCCGGTAGCGCGGCAGGCCCTTGTAGCCGACGATGTCGGGATGGAGGTCGCGCAGCACCCGGTGCAGGCGGCGGCGCCATTTCGGCACCCGCGCGATGTCCGCCACCGAGGTCAGGTAGCAGCGGATGCCGAACAGGATGGCGTTGGAGCGCGGCAGGCGGAACAGGGTCTGGAGTTCCACCCGCAGGTGCACCTTCTCGGCCACGTTCTCGGGCGTCACGGTGGCCTTGTCGGGACCCCAGACGGGGTAGTTCTCCGGCGAGGTGTCGAGCCGGGGATTGACGGTCATGGTCCAGTTGAGGCGCCGCACCGGCTGGCCGCATTGCAGGCGCATCAGGTATTTCAGCGCCCGGTCGAACACGCCCTTCTCGTGCGCCAGCGGCACCGGGCCGTGCCATTCGTGGAACGTCATGCCGATGTCGAACTCCAGCGACCAGTCTGCCTGGGTCGTCACCATGCCGCCGTCCACGAACAGGTTGTCCTCGCGCTGGTCCTGGAGCGTGAAATCGCCCTGCGCCTGGCGGGTGATGTATTCGAACGGCGGGCAGGGCAGCGTCTCCGCCTTGCCGAAGGTGAAGGACTGCTGCAGGCCGAGCGGGCGGTTCACCCAGGTCCACAGGTCGCCCGCCTTGGTGAGCGTGAAGTGCTCGGGATAGTCCGCCGCGAGGCTCTCCATGATGAGCTCCAGCGTGTCCCACTGCGCCGCCATCATGTGCGGCAGCACCTGGCAGCGCTTGGGGTCCTCGGCGAGCACCCTGGCGCGCTCGCGGCACTCGGCCACATAATGCTCGTCGATGTCGAACACCGCCTGGAACGCCGCCGTCGGCCCGCCGCGCACATGCGGCTCGATGTTCACCGAGTACATGTATTCGTCCTCGGGGAACGGGAACGGAAAGCGCAGGATGTCTTCCGCCGTCTTGGCGTAGGTGAAGGTGTCGCGAAAGGTCTCGGACGGCTTGAACTGCAAGGTCATGGTCTCGTCCTTCTTGAATGGCGCGACGGCCTGCACCGGCGCTCTCCCCCGATGGGGAGAGGGGCGGCTCCCCGCTAGAGATCGATCACCAGGCGCGGCCCGCGGCGCGGGAGACGCAGGTCATGATGGCCGTGCCGGCGGCCTTCTCATCCGCCGAGAGGAAGTCGTCCCGGTGCTCGACTTCGCCCTCGACGACGGGCGTGCGGCACTCGCCGCACGCGCCGCCGCGGCACAGACAGGGCGCCGCGACGCCCGCCGCCTCGATCGCCTCCAGCAGCGACTGGGTCTCGCCCACCTCCACCTCGATGCCGGAGCGCTTCAGCACCGCCTTGAAGGGCAGGCCGCCCGAGGTGTCGCCGAAGCTCTCCTTGTGGATCTTGCCGCTGGGCCAGCCGAGCGCCAAAGCGGTGCCGCTCACCGCGTCCATGAGCGGGCGCGGCCCGCACACGTAAAGGTGCGTGCCGAGCGGCTGGCGCGCCAGCAGGCCGGCAATGTCGAAGGCGGCGCGACCGCCGCCATGGACGCGGATCTCCTCGCCGGCCGCGAACGGGGCGAGCAGGCGTTCGAACACCGTGACCTCGTCGGCCACGGAAAGCTGGTGCAGCTCGTAGCGCGCGCCGCGCGCCTTCAGCTCCGGCAAGTGGGACAGAAGCGGCGTGATGCCGATGCCGCCGCCGATGAGCAGGTGCTTCTTCGCCGTCGCCGACACCGGGAACAGGCTGAGCGGCGGCGCCATCTGGAGCACGTCGCCGCGCGCCACCTTGTGGTGCAGGAAAGCCGAGCCGCCGCGCGACTGGGCCACCAACCGAACGATGATGTCGTAGCGCGCCCGCTCGGCCGGCGGCGAGACGAGGGAATAGGCGTTC
Organism: Xanthobacter sp. BG11Y11_SDJG; assembly: GCF_057364445.1. Taxonomy (NCBI): domain Bacteria; kingdom Pseudomonadati; phylum Pseudomonadota; class Alphaproteobacteria; order Hyphomicrobiales; family Xanthobacteraceae; genus Xanthobacter; species Xanthobacter sp. BG11Y11_SDJG. The sequence continues at coordinate 2,879 of NZ_JBNFNU010000315.1, read as the reverse complement.
TTCATCACCTTGGCGCCGTCGCGCAACGTGAGCATCACGTGCCCGCCCGCCGGCGGCGTCGGGAACAGGCCGCCATGGGCCGGCTCGAACGAGAAGCGCTTGAGGCCGGGCGCCAGCGGCTCGATCTCGCGCACGCGCACGTCACAGGTCTCGACGGGGCTCATGAATACAGCTCCTCGGGCTCGGGCACCTCGCCGGGCACCTCGGCATCCACCTGAACGCCCATGAAGGCGGCGAGCCGGCGCGAGAAGTGATCGCGCACGAACAGCGACGCGCCGCAGCCCGAGCAGGTGACGATGGAGGTGGTGACGCCGTCCGTCACCGTGCGGCAATGGACGCAGAAGATGCGCCGCGCCTTGGTGCCCACATGGGCGAACGCCATCTCCTGCCGCCCCAGGCCCGCGGCCTGGGCGATGCCGAACACGTCCCACAGGAACGGCTCGGTGCCGGCGCCGTAGAGCCGAAGGCCCATGCGCTCGCGGCCGAGCCGCTCCTCAAGCGCGCTGAGCAGATGCGGCACGCGCGGAAGGTGCGCATGGCGCCCGCCGCCTCCTCCATCACGCGCGCCGGGATGGCGCTGCGATGGGCCACGGTCCAGATCTCGAAGGCGGAGGCGTTGACGCCCTCCGCCAGCGCTCCGGCGGGAACCTCCACCCCCTCCACCACGAGCAGATGGTGCCGCCCCGCCGGATCGGGGGCGATGGGCTGGTATTTCGGCCGGCTCTTGATGCCCTGATCGCTCATCTCGGCTCGCTCATCTGGACCCCCGTCGCGCGCGGCGTCGGGCGCGCGCGACTGTCGGGTGCATGTCTATTTTTCTTCACAAGAAAAATAGTTGTCAATGAGGAGATGGTCGGAAATCGCCGTCCGGGGCTGGTAAATGATAGTCATCGCCCGCCGAATTCTTGGGCAGGCGCCGCGTTCTTCAGCACCCCGTGGCGCCGGCCGTCAGGCCCGCACCCGCGTCTTCTGCGGGTCGAAATGCGGGAACGGCACGATGCGGGCAGGAATGCGCTTCCTCTGGCCGTCGAGCTTGCCGATCTCCACCTCGGCCCCCTCCTCTGCCGCCGACACGTCGAGCCGCGCCAGCGCGATCTGCGCCTTCAGGATCGGCGACTTCACGGCGGAGGTGACGACGCCCACCTGAGCGCGCCCCACATGGACCGGGTCGCCGTGGCCCACATCCTCGTTGGAGGCGACGAGAAGGCCAACCAGCTTGCGGGCGGGATTGGCCTTGCGGCGCTCCAGCGCCGCCTTGCCGACGAAGTCCTCCTCCTTCGCCGCCACGGTGAAGCCGATGCCGGCCTCGAAGGGGTCGGTCTGGTCGCAGAAATCATAGCCCGCGAACACCAGGCCCGCCTCCACCCGCAGCATGTCGAGGGCGGAAAGGCCGAGCGGCTTCATGCCTTTGGGCGCGCCCTCCGCCCACACCGCGTCCCACAGCGCCACCGCGTCCTTGGGGTGGCACCACACCTCGAAGCCCAGTTCGCCGGTATAGCCGGTGCGCGAGACCACCAGCGCCGGCCCCTGCGGCCCGCCGAGCCGGCCGACCGCGAAGCGGAACCATTTCAGCTCGGCAATGGCCGGCTGGGTCGGCCCGGTCCAGATCAGCGCGGCCAGAATCTCGCGGCTGAGCGGACCCTGCACGGCGATGTTGTGGAGCTGGTCGGTGGAGGATTTCACCCACGCCTTCAGGCCCCATTCGGCGGCCTTGTCGCGCAGCCACTTGCCGGTGAACTCCTCGCCGCACACCACGCGGAAGTTCGCCGGGCCGAGGCGGAAGATGGTGGCGTCGTCCAGCATGCCGCCGCTGTCGTAGCAGAGCGCGGTATAGACCACCTGGCCGACCGTGAGCTTGCGGATGTCGCGCGTCGCCGTGCGCTGGAGCAGCACCTCCGCGTCCGGTCCCGTCACCTCAAACTTGCGCAGGGGGGACAGGTCCATAACCGCCGCTTTTTCGCGGCAGGCCCAGTATTCGGCGATCGGCCCCTCGCCGGTGTAGCAGGTGGGCAGCCAGAAGCCGCGATACTCCACGAAGGTGCGGGTGAGGAGCGAGGTGCGCGGATGGAAGGCGCTCGCGCGGGTCAGGCGCGGCTCGGCGTCGGGCGTCATGCGGAAGGCGATCCCCTTGGAGAAGTCCTCGCGCGCGTCATAGACGCGCACATGGATGTCGGTGGGCTCCCAGGCATTGGCGGCATCGATGTCGTCGGCGCACGACGACACCGCGCAGACGAGGTCGGTGAGGGCGCGCAGGAGCACATAGTCGCCCGCCTGCGACCACGGCTCGTCCATGGCGAGCGCATTCGAGCCTTCGATGCACGTGTTGTAGAAGAAATTGATCGCCGGCCAGCCGCGCCGCGCCGCGATGCCGAAGGGCTTGAGCGCGGCGTTGAAATTGTCCGAGCAGTTGGCGTGGCCCGGATAGCCCATGTCCTCGTAGTATTTGGCCGAGCAGGCCAGCGCGAAGGTGTCGTGCCGCCCGACCGTGTCGCGCACCACCTCCACCAGCGCCATTTGGCGTTCGTCGAAATATTTCGAGTGGAGACCCGGGCCGGGATAGGCCGCGCCCATCAGCGTGCGGGTGGTGGTGGCGTCGAGGCCGAATTCCTCGCCCTGTTCCAGCGCCTTCGCGTCGAAGGCGAGGAAGTCCGAGCACTGGCGGCCGGCCACGTCGATGATCTGGATATAGTCGCCGGCCTTCACCGTGAAGGCGCGCGCTCGGCGGCCGGCACCCTGAGATCGCGCTTGGGGTCCGCCAGCGGCGCGGGCAGGTCGTCGAAGCCGGCGGCGCGGGCGATGGTCACGAGAAGGTCGGTGGGCGCCTCCTGCGCGTCCGCGCCATGGGTCCGCCGGGGGCGGCCACCACCAGCAGCAGGTCG
>NZ_JBNFNU010000314.1:0-5036 GCF_057364445.1 Xanthobacter sp. BG11Y11_SDJG | reverse complement strand
GGCGAGGCGCCGGGGTGCGGGCGCGGTCGTCGGGCATTTTGAGCGCGGCGATGCGCCGGCGCGCCGCGGCCAGTTCGGCGGCCGACATCTGCGCGAAATCCCGGGTGCGCAGCACGTCCTCGCTGGAGGCGAGCAGGCGGGCCTCCACTTCGAGCCTGGGCGGGGCGTCGGGCCTCTTCTCCTCACCGATGCCGGAGAACAGCGCCTCCTCCACCCGCCGCAGGACGCTTTCACGCTTCTCCTCGCGCGCGGGCACGGCGGCAGGGGAGAGCAGCGCGATCAGGCGCTCCTGGTGGCCGCGCTTCTTCCAGAACAGGCGGAACGCCTGGTCGAACACAAGGCTGTCCTCGTGGCGCGAGACCAGCACCGCATGGAGCGTCCAATAGAGGTCGTCCCTCGTGCGACGCCGGCCGCCTCCACCGCCGCCACCGCATCGAGGATGTCGCCCCGGCCCCACCTTCATGCCGGCGGCGCGCAGCGCACGGCCGAAGAAGGCGATGTTGTCGGCGAGCCGGCCGCCGGGCACGGGCGCAGCAGGGGCCGCCCCCCGCTCGGTCACAGCGCCGCGGCCCGCGTGCGCGCCTCGACGACCAGGCGCTCGATCACCGGCGCGGAGGTCTTGGCGATGTCGTCCTGGTACTTGAGCAGCACGCCCAGCGTGTCGCCCACCGTGGCGGGATCGAGCGCCACGGCGTCCAGTTCCACCAGCGCCGCGGCCCAGTCCAGCGTCTCGGCGACGCCCGGCACCTTGAAGAGGTCCTCGCGCCGCAGCGCCTCCACGAAGCCCACCACCTGGGCCGAGAGCCGCGCCGGCACGCCGGGCAGGCGGGCGCGCAGGATGGCGAGCTCGCGCGCGGCGTCGGGATAGTCCACCCAGTGGTAGAGGCAGCGCCGCTTCAGCGCGTCGTGGATCTCGCGCGTGCGGTTGGAGGTGAGGACGACGATGGGCGCCGCCGCGGCCTTCACCGTCCCGAGCTCCGGGATCGTCACCTGGAAGTCGGAGAGCACTTCCAGCAGGAACGCCTCGAACGCCTCGTCGGTGCGGTCCAATTCGTCCACCAGCAGCACCGGCGGGCCTTCCGCGTGGGGCTCCAGCGCCTCGAGCAGCGGCCGGCGCAGCAGAAAACGCTGCGAGAACACGTCGGCGGCGATGGCGTCCTTGTCGCGCTCGCCGGCGGCCTCGGCGAGGCGGATGGCGATCATCTGCCCGGCATAGTTCCAGTCATAGACCGCGGCGGAGAGGTCGAGCCCCTCATAGCATTGCAGGCGGATGAGGCGGCGCCCCAGCGCGGCGGCGAGCGTCTTCGCCACCTCGGTCTTGCCGACCCCGGCCTCGCCCTCCAGCAGCAGCGGCCGGCCCATGCGCAGCGCCAGGAACACCACGGTCGAGAGCGCGCGGTCGGCCACGTAGCCGGCCGCCCGCAGCAGGTCGCCGGCGGCGTCGATGGAGGCGGGCAACGGCGTGCGAGGGGATGTGCTCATGGGGGCAAAATCTAGAGCGAACGGACCGCCCCGGGGGGAAAAGGGGGGCGGCCCTGCGCCGCTCCCGCCGGGTCACGCCCTCGCCCTTGCGGGCGAGGGCGCCGTTGCCGAACCGGCGGCTCAGGGCGCGATCTCCACCACCACGCGGCCGCGCACCTTGCCGTCGAGGATGTCGGCGCCCTTGGCGATCACCTCGTCGAGGGGGACGGTGGTGGTCATGGCGGCGAGCTTGGCATGGTCGAGGTCGCGCGCGAGGCGCGCCCACGCCTCCAGGCGCCGGGCCTTGGGCGCCATCACCGAATCGATGCCGAGCAGCGCCACGCCGCGCAGGATGAAGGGCGCCACCGAGGTGGGCAGGTCCATGCCGCCGGCGAGGCCGCAGGCGGCGATGGCGCCGCCATAGCGCGTCATGGCCAGCAGATTGGCGAGCGTGTTGGTGCCGACGGAATCGACGCCCGCCGCCCAGCGCTCCTTGGCGAGCGGCCGGGCAGGGCCGGACAGCTCCTGCCGGGCGATGATCTCCTTGGCGCCGAGGCCCTTGAGATAGTCCGCCTCCTGCTCGCGGCCGGTGGAGGCGATGACGTGCCAGCCGGCGCCCGCCAGGAGCGAGATGGCGACCGAGCCGACGCCGCCGGCCGCGCCCGTGACCACCGCCGGGCCGTGCTCGGGCGTGAGGCCGTGGCGCTCCAGCGCCATCACCGAGAGCATGGCGGTGTAGCCGGCGGTGCCGATGGCCATGGCCTGGGCCGGGGAGAGCCCGGCGGGCAGGGGCACCAGCCAGTCGGCCTTCACGCGCGACTTCTCCGCATAGGCGCCGAGATGGGTCTCGCCGGTGCCCCAGCCGTTCAGGATCACGGCGTCGCCCGGCTTGAAGGCGTCGCTGTCGGAGTGCTCCACCACGCCGGCGAAGTCGATGCCGGGGATCATGGGAAAGCGGCGCACCACCGGCCCGCGGCCGGTGAGCGCGAGGCCGTCTTTGTAGTTCAGCGTCGAGTGGGTGACGCGGACGGTGACGTCGCCGTCCATCAGGTCGGCTTCCTCGAACGTCTTGAGGGCGACGCTCTGTCCGGCGTCTGTCTTCTCCACGACGATGGCGCGCATGATGTCTCCTTGCGTTTCCAGTTGGGTGGCGGTCCGCGATGCTATCCGCGCACCAGGGCGAAGAAGCCCTCGGCGAAGGTGCGCAGCGGGTCGTTGGTGCGTTCCAGCTTGGCCCGCAGCACCGCGCCCTCCCAGCCGATCCAGAAGAAAGCGGCGAGCTGGTCCGGGTTGCGGTCGGGATCGATCTCGCCGGCCGCCTGGGCGCGGGCAAGGCAGGCGGCGGTGCGCGCCTGCCAGTCGGCGAACACATCGGCGAGCCGGCGGCGGAAGGCCTCGGGCAGCGCCCCCATCTCCTGGCCGAGATTGCCCACCAGGCAGCCGCGCCGGAAATCGTGCCGCGCCATCGAAGCCTCGGCCGAGCGGGTGAAGGCCTCCAGCCGCGCCAGCGGCGTCAGGGTCTCGTCGGCGAAATGGCGGTCGAGGCGGGCGGCGAAATAGGCGGCGTAGCGGTCGATCAGCTCGGCGCCGAACGCCTCCTTGCTCTTGAAGTAGTGATAGAAAGACCCCTTGGGCACGCCGACCCCGCTCAGCACCTCGTCGATGCCGGTCGCGGAGAAGCCCTTCTCCGTGAGCGCCACCAGTCCGGCGCGCACCAGCGTCTCGCGGGTGTCGCTCGGGGCGTCGGGCGCCTTCGGCGGGCGACCGCGCTTGCGCGGCGGGGAGGTGGCGGCGTCCATGGGCAAATAATTAGACCGACCGTCTAATAAATTCAAGCGCGCCCTGTGTGCGGCAGGCCATCCTCGCCCCGTCATGCCCCGGCGCGGCCGTGGCTTCCGCCGGGCCGCCACCCTGCCGCCGAAGCCCAATCGCCGGCCCGGCCGCGGAGTGGATCCCCCGGACAAGCCGGGGGATGACGCCTGATGAGCGGGGGAGCAGGCTGTTCCGGCGGACCCATTTCCGCATCGTCATGCCCCGGCTTGTCCGGGGCATCCACCAAGCCGCCACCCTGCCGCCGAAGCCCAATCGCCGGCCCGGCCGCGGCATGGATCCCCGGACGAGTCGGGGAATGACGGCGGTCCAAGAAGAGTAGGGCTTTCCCGTCCAAACCGCCGTCATGCTCCGGCTTGACCGGAGCATCCATGCATCCTGCCTCGCGCCGCACCCGGCCGAGGGATGGGCCCTCCGGTCAAGCCGGAGGGCGACGGCGGGGCGAGGGGCGAGGGCGGGGAAATCTCACCCCCGTCATGCCCCGGCTTGTCCGGGGCATCCACCAAGCTGCTTGCGCGCGGCGTCAGGACGTGTCGGCTGGCCTGGTCGCCGCCTGGATTCCCCGACGCGCCGGGGCATGACATGCTCGCAGACGATGCGGATGCAGGAGGGATCATGCTCGGACGGCTCATGGCGGCGCTCGCCTGCGCGCTCGCTCTCATCCTTCTCGGGGCGCCGGCGCGGTCAGAGCCGGTTCTCTCTCTGAAGGCGGATGGCGCGGCGCGCACCTATACCGCCGCCCAATTGCTCGCCCGGCCGGATGCGGTGTCGGTGACGGTGCCCTCCGACATCGCCTATGGCGGACGCGCGACCTACCGCGCCGTGCCGGTGCTCGCGCTCCTGAAGGAGGCCGGCATCCCGACCGACGCGCCCATCGAGGTGAAGGCGCTCGACGGCTTCGTCGCCCATTATCCCGCCGGCCTCTTCGACGGAGGGGCGGCCCGGACGCGCGCGCGCCTTCGTGGCGGTGGAGCCGCAGCACGCGCCCTGGCCGAAGCTCAAGGGAAAGACCGCCACCGCGGGGCCGTTCTACATCGTCTGGCAGAACCCGCATGCCGGGCGCGTCAGCAGCGAGCACTGGGCCTATCAGGTGGCGAGCATCGAGAGCGCGCTCGACCCGCTGGTGCGCTGGCCGCAGATCGATGTCGCGCCTTCGTTTCCCGCCGATGCGCCGGCGCGGCGCGGCCTCACGGTCTTCATCCACCATTGCATGCCGTGCCACCAGATGAACGGCGGCGGCGAGAGCACCATCGGCCCGGACCTCAACCTGCCCATGAACCCGACGGAATACTTCCGGCCCGAGGCGCTGCGCACGCTCATCCGCGATCCGGCGGCGGTGCGCACCTGGCCCGAGCGGCGCATGCCGGGCTTCGACGCCGCCATCATCCCGGAGCGGGACCTTGGTGACCTGATCGCCTATCTCGACGCCATGCGCCATCGGCGCCCGTGACGAACGGCCCGCCACTCCGGGGGCGTGCCGGGACGAGGCGGGCGATGGCGGCAGCAAGAGCGGGGGGGCGCCCGCTAGGCGGCCGCCGCCTCCAGCGCCGCCTCGAGACGCTCCAGCGCCGCGGCGAACTCGGCATCGGTGACGGTCAGCGCGGGCACAGGGTCAGCACCTTGCCGCCGCCCACCTTGAAGGAGAGGCCGCGCTCCAGCGCCGCATACATCACCCGGTCGGCGCGCGCCTCGGCCGCAAGGCCGGCATGCGCGCGCAGCTCGACGCCGAAGAAGGCGCCGATGCG
>NZ_JBNFNU010000313.1:0-5040 GCF_057364445.1 Xanthobacter sp. BG11Y11_SDJG | reverse complement strand
GAGGTCCTGAACCGGCATGGCGAGCGGGGCGTCCGGGGGCAGGCCGGGCGGCGGCGCTGCCGGCGCCGGCCGGACCTGCGCTACGGCGTCCATCGGTAAAGCCAGGTTTCGCTGAGCGGCGTGTCGCCCTTCAGGAGGCGCGCCCTGAGTTCGGACAGGCCTGCCCCCTTCGGCTCGAAGGCGAAGGACAGGCGCACGCCGGAAATCTCGGGATTGGGCTGGAGCACCACGTCGCGGATCTCGCCCGCGCTTGCGGACACGTCCGCCCGCACCCCGTCCAGCGCCAGCCCCGGCATGGGCCCGTCCACGAGGTCGACGACGAACAACCGCCGCTCGCCGGTGCCGCCCGCGCGCGTTCCGGCGACGCGGCCGAGGCCGGGCGGCGTCGGCATGTCCCAGACCCAGTGCAGGCGGTAGGTGTAGGTGTATTCGCTGCCCTTGCGCAGGATGTCCTTGGGGCGCCAGAAGGCGACGATGTTGTCGTGGACTTCCTGCGGGGTCGGGATTTCCACCAGATGGACGGCACCCTGGCCCCAGTCGCCGATGGGCTCCACCCACACGCTCGGCCGCTTCTCATACCGCGCTTCCAGGTCCTGATAGTCGAAGAAGGAGCGCTGGCGCTGCATCAGGCCGAAGCCGCGCACATTGGAGCCGGAGAACACGCTGATCTGCAGCCGGCCGGGATTGGCGAGCGGGCGCCAGAGGTGTTCGCCCGTGCCCTCGGTGATGGCAAGCCCTTCGGCGTCGCGCACCGCGGGGCGGAAGTCGTCGAAGCCGACATCATCGGCCGGTCCGAACAGGAACATGCTGGTGAGCGGCGCGATGCCCGCCTCGGACAGGTCGACGCGGGGATAGAGCGCCATCTCCACGCTCATCACGGTGGCCTCGCCGGGCCGGAGGGTGAAGCGGTGGGCGGCGGCGGCGCTCGGGCTGTCGAGCAGGGCGTGGACCACGATGGAGTCCACGCCCGCCCGCGGCTGCTCCACATAGAACGCCTTGAACACCGGGAATTCCTCGCCGGAGGGCGCGGCCGTCTTCACCGCAAGCCCACGGGCGGAGGTGCCGTAGCCCTGGCCCTTCGCCACCGCGCGGAAATAGCTCGCGCCCTGGAACACAGCAATCTCGTCGAGATAGTCCGGCCGGTTCAGGGGGCCATGCAGGCGAAACCCGGAAAAGCCGAAATCCGGTCCGGCGGCGGGCGCCTTGAGGCCGTGCTCGAACCGGAACAGGGCCGGATCATAGGCGATGCGCCGGGCGCGGCCGTCGGCCACCACGAACACGTCCACCGGGTCACGGAACAGGAAGCCCCGATGCAGCAGCTGCATCTCGAACGGCAGCTGCTCGCCGCGCCAGACGGCGCGGTCCGTGTTGAAGCGGATGTTCCGGTAGTCGTCATAGCTGAGCTTGTCCAATTCCGCCGGCAGCGACCGGCTGCCCTGCTTGAACGGCTGCGCAGCCAGCTGGCGCGCCATGTTGCGCACCGCGTCGGCATCGAAACGCTCGCCCTCCTTGGCGAGCGCGCCACGCGCGGCCACGGCGTCGAGAACCGGAAGCAGCACGGCTCCCAGCACGAATGACCTGCGGTCGAGCAATGCCTCGCCTCCGCCCAGGATGGATTGGACATGCCTCAGCGGCACTGGGGAAGAAAGCTTCAAAGGCGGGCCCGGGTTCCCAACCGCAGGCGCGACATTACCGCCCGGCCAGGGAGCCAGAGCGCGATCACGGGGCGCGATGCCGGAACACCGGACGCGGCGCCGGCGTTTGCCGGACGACGGCTGCGTCTAGAGACGGGTTTCCTGCGCCGCCGCACAGAGCAAGGAACATATCATGGCTGATGTAAATGCCGGCGAGACGGCCCGCGCGACCCTGGAGGGGCAGACCACCGAATTGCGCGATGAGATGGCCCGGCTCGGCCGATCCATAAGGGAGCGGGCGGCGGATGTGGCCGACGATGCCGAGGACACCTTCCACGACATGCGCTCCAAGGCAACCGGCGCCATGAAGCAGGCCGGACGCAAGGCGCAGATGGTGTCCGATGCGGTCGGCGAGCACCCCGGAACGGCCGCTGCGGTGCTGTCCTCGGCCGGCCTGATGGGCATGATGATCGGCTTCGCCGCAGGCTATCTGATCGCCAGCAACGGGCGACGCTGATCGGCACCTGCCGCGCCGTGCGCCGGCAGGCCTTAGGATGGTGATCGCGGCTTGCGACGGGCGTGGTGCGGCGCGTTGCGCGTCGCGACACCCGCCGTACTGCGATCACTTTCCGCTTTCGGGGGCTCGCTGACGAAACGGCGGGCGGAGGCGGCGGCCGCCATCACGTCCTGCCGCACGATCTCCACCACCGCACCCGCGGCCGCCGAGACCTGCCGCCGCGGGTGATGCGCCACCACGATGGAGCGGGCAAGGCGCGGGCCGCTGAACCGGTGCGCCTGCACCTTGCCCGCGGCAAGCGCCTGATGGAGCGCGATGGTCGGCAGGACGGTGGCGAGGCCGGTGGTCGCGACCACGTCGCATATGGCGGGGAGAGTGTCGATCTCCAGCCGGGGCTTCAGCTTGATGCCCGCCTCGGCGGCATGCTCGTCGAGGATGGCCCGCAGCCCGTGCCGGCGCGAGGGCAGCACCAAATCGTACTGCGCCAGATGCGCGATCTCCAGCGGAGGCCTCGGCGCCGGGCCGGCGCGGCAGGCGAACACCATGTCCTCGTCAAGCACATGCGCCGCATTGAGGCTCAGCGTCCGGCGCGGCACGTTGACGATGGCGAGGTCGAGCTGGCCGGAGGCGACCCAGTCCAGCAGCGTCTCGGTATAACCCTCGCAGACCGACAGTTCGACGTCCGGAAAGCGCGCCACGATGGTTGCGGTGGAACTGGCCAGCGTGCTCTGCGCCACCGAGGTCACGAGCCCCAGCGCCACGCGGCCGCTGATGCGCCCGTCGAGGCGCGCCATCTCCTCCATGGCGTGCTCGACGTCGCGCACGATGGGGGCGATCAGGCGGGCCAGCGTCTCGCCGGCCAGGGTGGGGGTGACGCCATGGGCGCTGCGGTCGAACAGCTTCTGGCCGAACGCCGCCTCCAGCTTGGCGATCTGCATGGAGAGCGCCGGCTGGACGATGTTGAGCCGGCGCGCCGCCCGCGTCATGTGGCGGGTCTCCGCGAGGCAGAGGAAATACTGCATCTGCCGGATATCCATGCCTGTCTCCCGCAGCGGTGCGCTTATCATCAGATCTGATGATTTTGCAGATAATCAATCATTATTTGTTTTGATGATCCAGCCTTCCTATGGTCGGCCCCGCGTCCGCGATGGGGCGCGAGCGGCGCGGCCCCGCGCCCGAGGAAGACACTCTATGGACAGCCCATCCGCCGCCCGCCCGAACGCTCCCGCGCCGGACCTGCGCGCCTGGCTTGAGGTGCTCGCCACGCGCGGCGACCTCGCCGTCGCGCGCGAGGGAGTCGGCCTGATCGACGAGCTCGCCGCCATCGCCAAGCGCACCGAGCGCGACAAGGCGGTGGTGTTCCCGCGGCCCGGCGGCCATGCCATCCCGGTGGCGGTGAACCTGTTCGCGCGCCGGTCCTGGGTGGCCGACAGCCTCGGGGTCGGCGAGGCCGACCTGCTGCCGCGCTTCCTCGCCGCCGCGGCCCGTCCGCTGCCGAGCGTGGAGGTCGCGGCCGGCCCCGCCCAGGAGGTGGTGCACACGAAGGTGGACCTCCTGGCGCAGCTGCCCGTGCCGAAACACAACGAACTGGACAGCGGCCCCTATATCACCGCCGGCCTGCTGATCGCCCGCAACCCCGTGACCGGGGTGCAGAACGTCTCGATCCACCGCTGCCAGGTCAGCGGGCCGAACCGCATCGGCATCCTGATCCTGCCGCGCCACACCCGCGCCTATTGCCGGATGGCGGCGGCGGCCGGGACCGCGCTGGAGGTGGCCATCGTCATCGGCGTCCACCCGGCGCTGCTGCTGGCGTCGCAGGCCATCGCCGCGCTCGACGAGGACGAGATGGCCATCGCCGGCGCGCTGCTGGGGCGCCCGGTGGAGGTGGTGAAGTGCCGGACCAATGCGGTGCGGGTGCCGGCCGACGCCGAGATCGTTCTGGAGGGCCGCATCCTGCCCGGCGTCCTGGAGCCCGAGGGGCCGTTCGGCGAGTTCCCGCAATATTACGGCCCCCGCGCCCCGCGCGACGTGATCGAGATCGATGCGCTCACCCACCGCCGCCAGCCGATCTTCCACACCATCGTCGGCGGCAGCTTCGAGCATCTGGTGCTGGGCGAGGTGCCGCGCGAGGCGACGCTGCTGCAGCACCTGAAGCGCTCGTTCCCCAACGTGCTCGACGTGCGCCTGACCCTGGGCGGCACCTGCCGCTACCATCTGGCGGTGAAGATCGACAAGCAGAGCGCAGGCGAGCCGAAGAACATCATCATGTGCGCTTTCGGCGGCCACTACGACATCAAGCAGGTGATCGTGGTGGACAAGGACGTGGACATCGCCGTCGCCGAGGAGATCGAATGGGCGGTCGCCACCCGCTTCCAGGCCGACCGCGACCTGGTGCTGGTGGCCGGCGCGCAGGGCTCCAAGCTCGATCCCTCGTCCGACGACGGGGTGTCCGCCAAGCTCGGCCTCGATGCCACCGCCCCGCTCACCGACGACCCCATGGCGTTCCGCCGCATCCATGTGAAGGGCGAGGAAGAGGTCGATCTTGCGACCTCTCTGGTGGCGGACCCCGGCGCCGCCTTCGCCCGCCTCATGGCCGCCAGGTCCTGATGCACGCCGTGCCGCCGGCACCGCCGCAACCCGACAATCGAGAGCATCGCCCATGACCGCGCTGACCGGCCTCGTCGCCAGGAACCTCATCGACGGCGCGTGGGTGGACGCGGCCGATGGCGCCGCCGCCCCGAGCTTCGATCCCGCCACCGGCGCGGTCATCGGCCCATTTCCCCGGCCTCGGCGGCGGCGCGCCGGCCGCGGAATGGGCCCTCCGGTCCCGGAGGGTGACGGTTTGTCAAGGGGAGACGGCAGCGCGGATTCCGCGGTGCGGGGTCGCCC
>NZ_JBNFNU010000312.1:0-5058 GCF_057364445.1 Xanthobacter sp. BG11Y11_SDJG | reverse complement strand
CGGCCGGCTCGGCGGGGGCAGCCTCGGGGGGAGGCGCCTCTTTGGTGGCGAAGCGGGCGAGCGGCGAGCCGGACGGAACAGGCGGGAGCGGGACGCCCAGCAACGGGATCTCGCCCTCCGGAAGCGGGACCGGGGCCACACCCGCGCCGCGCAAGCGCAAGTCCAGCTCCGCCACCTTCTCCTCCAGGGCGCGGATGCGGCCGCGCGCCTTGATCGCCAGCACGAGGGCGATGATCGCCATCACCGGAAAGGCGAGCACCAGCAGCACCAGCCATACCAACTCGTCCATGGACTGAACTCCCGACCGCCCGGGCAAAAGCTATAGCTGCGCCAAAGCCTGCGCCACTCGCTTCGCGCTGGGCGGAGCGTCGAACGCTGGGAGAGGTATTGGGAAAGGTTCCGCCTCAGCCGAGAGTGCGAGCGGTACTACTATTTTACCGTTTCGCCGCTTGCCTGCCCCGGATGATGCGAATCACACGGGCCGCGCATCCGGCGCGGCCGGCCTAACCGGCGGGAGGGGCGGCAGGGGTTCAGTAGCCCGGCAGGTCGAACGGGCCGGGCAGCGGCGAGCGGATACCGGTGATCGGTCCGGGGCCGACGGCGCTGCCCTGATAGTTCGGGAAGTTGTAGTTCAGCGGCAGCGCATAGTCCGTATAGGACTTCGAGCCCGGCTTCACCACCGTGCCGGGATCGAGATACGAGCGCTTGGAGATGGTGATCTGGGTGCGCTTCTTGGACGACGTCTGCGCCTCGGCCGTGCCGGCAAACGCAACCGCGAGCACGGCAGCGAGGGTGAGAGCGGGCGCGAAACGCATGGATAGCCTCCCAGAACGGCGCACGGCCGTCGGCTCTTGGTTACGGCATGCTTGGCCGTCAGGCAAGGAAACGGTCCGCGCGGCACCCCGGTTCCCGGCCGGAGACGGCCACCGCGTGGCCTGCCGGCAACAGTTCGGGGCGGCTGGGCGCCCTTGGGGAAGGAGCGCCACGGCGCCCCAAGGGAAGGCGGAAGGCGCCGGGCCGGCGTCCCGCGTCCGAATCACCCCCGCGCCACGCTCGCCCCAGCCTTGCGCGGCGCGGCGTTGCGCCCGCGCGCGCTCGTCCTAAAAGCGCATCCTCCGCCCCGGATGAATGGGGGCGGGCATTTTTCCGAGGAACACCATGGGTTACAAGGTCGCCGTCGTCGGCGCCACGGGCAACGTGGGCCGGGAGATTCTGTCGATCCTCGCCGAGCGGGGCTTCCCCGCGGACGAGGTGGTCGCGCTCGCTTCGCGCCGCTCGCAGGGCGTGGAGGTCTCCTTTGGCGACAAAACCCTGAAGGTGAAGAACCTCGAGACCTACGACTTCTCCGACACCGACATCTGCCTGATGTCCGCCGGCGGAGCCGTGTCGAAGGAATGGTCGCCGAAGATCGGCGCGCAGGGCTGCGTCGTCATCGACAATTCCTCCCAGTGGCGCATGGACCCGGACGTCCCCCTCATCGTCCCGGAGGTGAACGCGGACGCCATCACCGGCTTTGCCAAGAAGAACATCATCGCCAACCCGAACTGCTCCACGGCGCAGCTCGTGGTGGCGCTGAAGCCGCTGCACGACGCCGCGACCATCAAGCGCGTGGTGGTCTCCACCTACCAGTCCGTCTCCGGCGCCGGCAAGGACGCCATGGACGAGCTGTTCACCCAGACCCGCGCGGTGTTCGTCTCCGACCCGGTGGAGCCGAAGAAGTTCCCGAAGCGCATCGCCTTCAACCTCATTCCCCAGATCGACGTCTTCCTCGATGACGGCTCGACCAAGGAAGAGTGGAAGATGGTGGCCGAGACCAAGAAGATCCTCGACCCCAAGATCAAGCTCACGGCCACCTGCGTCCGCGTGCCGGTCTTCATCTCCCACTCCGAGGCGGTGAACGTGGAGTTCGAGAACGAGCTGTCCGCCGAGGACGCGCGCAAGATCCTGCGCGAGGCCCCCGGCATCCTCGTCATCGACACCCGCGAGCCGGGCGGCTACGCCACCCCGCACGAGGCGGCCGGCGAGGACGCCACCTACATCTCGCGCCTGCGCGACGACCCGACCGTGGACAACGGCATCGCCTTCTGGTGCGTGTCGGACAACCTGCGCAAGGGCGCCGCGCTCAATGCGGTGCAGATCGCCGAGGTGCTGGTGAACAGGAAGCTCATCACCTCGCGCCGCAAGGCAGCCTGAGGACGCTGCGCCTCTGCTTCCGGAAACGGCCCCCGCTGGGGGCGTTTTCATGTGGCGTCCCGCTTGCGCCCGGCGCGCTGGCGAACGCCACCACCGCCACCACGGCGACCGCGAAGCCCACCGTCTCCAGCGTCGGCACCTCGCCATTGATGGGCCAGGCGAGGCCCACGGTGACGAAGGTCTGCAGCAACTGCACCTGGCCGACGCGGGCGATGCCGCCCATGGCGAGGCCGGCGTTCCAGAAGAAGAAGCCGACGAACTGGCTGATGACGCCGAGATAGGCGAGCGCCGCCCAGGAGGGCCACGCCACCGCCGCCACATGGGCCGGGAAGGTGAGCAGCGCGCCCACGAGGTTCACTGGCAGCGCCAGGATCAGCATGAAGCAGATCACCTCCCAGCCCGTCATGGTGCGCGCCAGCCGCCCCGCCACCGCATAGCCGCAGCTGCAGGCGATCACCGCCAGCACCAGCAGCCCGTCGCCATAGCCGAGGCCCTCGGTGGCGCCGTTGCGCAGGGCGAAGGTGGCGATCAGCGCGGCGCCGGTGGCGCTCGCGCCGATCAGGCCGAGGCTCGGGCGCTCGCCCGCGAACAGCATGGCGGCGATGGCGGTAGTGAGCGGCAGCAGCCCCAGCACCACGCCGCCGTGCGAGGCCGGCACGGTCTGCGTCGCCACCGCCATCAGCAGCGGGAACATGAACACCAGGGTGACGGTGGCGACCAGCAGGTCACGCAGCGTGCGCCCGCGCAGCGGCACGCGCCGGCCCATCACGAGGACCAGCAGCACTGCCAGCACGCCGCCGATGGTGGCGCGCCCGAACGAGATGAACCACGGGCCGAGATCGTCGAGGGCAAGGCGCGTCATGGGCAGGGTCACGCCGAACATGACGACGCCGCAGAAGCCCAGGAGAAGGCCGATGAGGACGCGGCGCTGCATGGAGGGTTCCGGAACAGGGGCCGCGCGATGGGACCCGCCTGTGCTGCTTAAATGCTAGGCAGCACGAAGGACAGCGATTTCCCCTGATGCACCCATCACGCCGCCTGATGGGATGCCGCCAGTACCGCCCTCAGCGCCTCGAACGCGGCGGAGCGGTAGCCCCGGCGGCGGATCAGCAGGGTCGGCAGGCGGGCGATGGGGGCGGTGACGAGGCCGGCCAGCCCCGGCCGCAGATCGAGCACCGAGCGCGGCACCACCGCCACCGCCACCCCGGCGCGACGCAGGCCAGCATGGCGTCGTAGGACGCAAGCTCGATGCGCCGCAGCGGCCGCCGGCCCGCCGCCCTGCAGCCAGGCCTCCGCCACAGCGCGATAGGTGCAGCCGGCCGGCAGGGCCGCGAGAGTGTCGGGGCCGACATCGTCCGGGCCGGCGATCGGGCCGTGGCCGGCCGGCGCGACGAGCAGCAGGTCCTCGGCGAACAGCGGCACCGCCGCCAGCGCCGGGTCGAGGTTCTCGTCCTCCCCCGGCACGGCGGCGATGAGGGCGCAGTCCAGGGCATGGTCGCGCACCCGGTCGGCAAGGTCGCGACTGGTGCCGGTGACGAGGTCCAGCGCCACCTCCGGCCAGGCCGCATGGAAGCGGGCCAGCGGCTCCGGCAGCCGGCTTGCCGCCGTGCTCTCCATGGCGCCGAGCCGGAGCCGACCGGAGGGAACGCCCGGCCGCACCGCGCCCCGCGCCTCCACCTCCAGCGCCAGCAGCCGCATCGCATAAGCGAGGAAGGTCTCGCCCTCGGCGGTAAGCGCCATGCGCTTGCCGTCGCGCAGGAACAAGGCCGCGCCCAGATCGTCCTCCAGCGCCCGGATGCGGGTGGTGACGTTGGACGGCGCGCGGTCGAGCGCCGCGGCGGCGCGGGTGACGCTGCCGGTCTCGGCGACCGCGCGGAACACTTCGAGGCTGGAGAGGTCCACGGCCAAATTCCGATTTCAAGAATGATATTTGATTTTCATTCTTATTTTAGGAATATTGCACCCCGATCGGCGCCGCGCAAGGCGCCTGCCTCGGCACTTGCCCCTGTCCCTGCCGAACCTGGGCCGAAGCGCCCGAGGAGACGCGCCATGTCCGCTCCCGTCCCATCCGCTCCCGCCCCATCCGCCGCCGCGCCGCAATCCGCCCGCCCCGCCCGCGGGAGCTGGCCGGACCGCCGTCTGCTGGACCTGTTCGGCATCGAGCTGCCGATCCTGCTCGGCCCGCTCGCAGGCCCCGGGACGCCGGAACTGGCGGCGGCCGTCACCAAGGCCGGCGGGCTCGGCGCCCTGCCCTGCGCCATGTACGACCTCGCCCAGTTCGAGGCGGCGCTGCGCCAGGTGCGCGACGCCGTCGACGGGCCGGTGAACGCCAATTTCTTCTGCCACCACCCGCCCGCGCCCGATCCGGTCGCCATGCTCGCCTGGCGCACGCGGCTCGCGCCCTATTACGTGGAACTGGGGATCGATCCTGAGATCACCCCGCTGGCCGGCGGGCGCACGCCGTTCGACGCCGATTTCTGCGCCCTAGTGGAGCGCATCCGGCCGGAGGTGGTGAGCTTCCATTTCGGCCTGCCGGAGCCGGCACTGCTGGAGCGCGTGAAGCGGTGCGGCGCCACGGTGATCTCGGCCGCCACCACGGTGGCGGAGGCGCGCTTCCTCGCCGATCACGGCTGCGACGCCGTGATCGCCATGGGGCTGGAGGCCGGCGGCCACCGTGCCACCTTCCTTGATGCCGAGGGGAAAGACGGGCATGGCGGCGGCCATGGCGCGCCAGCCGGGCACCTTCGCGCTGGTGCCCCAGGTGGCGGATGCGGTGCCGGTGCCGGTGATCGCGGCGGGCGGCATCGCCGACGGGGCGCGGCATCGCCGCCGCCCTGGTGCTGGTGCGAGCGCCGGCGCGAGCTC
>NZ_JBNFNU010000311.1:0-5076 GCF_057364445.1 Xanthobacter sp. BG11Y11_SDJG | reverse complement strand
TGCCGTCATCCCCCGGCTTTTTCCGGGGGATCAACTTCGCCGCTGGACCGGGCGTCAGCTTGCGCCGCGCGGGGCAAGCCGCCGGTAGATGCCCCGGACGAGCCGGGGCATGGCGGCGGTGTGAGGCGAGGAGCGCGCCCGCCGCCTACTTCTTGCCGGGGGCGGCGGCCGCTACCTTGGGCGGCGGCAGGAGCTGGAGCGCCTGCACCACCTGCTGGCCGAAGCCGTTCAACAGCGCGTTCTGCTCCGCCACCGAGGTCGCCGGAAGCGCCGCCACCACGCGGCAATAGGAGACGATGAGCGCGTTCGCCACGTCCGCCAGCTTCGCCTTGGGGTTCTGCGCCGCGAGCGTGGTGGCGAGCGAGGATGCAGCCGATCCCGACACCGGCGGCTTGGGCTTGCCCAGCGCCTTTGCGGCGGCGGCCGAGAGGTTGGCCGGCACCGCCTTGCCGTCGTCCGCCGGACAGGCGAGCTTGGCGGCGAGCGAGGCCGGCTCCTTCACCACCAGCGAGGGGCCCACCGGCAGCGCCCAGATGATGGGCTGGCTGTCCACCGGACCCGACACGGTGCGGCGCGAGACCTCCATGGCGGCCTGGAGCGTGAAGCGCCGCAGCTCCGAATATTTCTGCCAGTCCGGCGCCTTGCTCTTGGCCACCACCGGGCAATAAGCGGCGGTGAGGGCATCGATGATGGTGCCGTTGCCGGCGTCGGAATTGGTGGCCTTGTAGGTGTCCACCATCAAGGGGATGGAGCGCTGGCCGCCCGCCATCATGGACGACAGCGCGGCGACCGCCTTCGGGTCGGGTCCGTCGGCGCCGGGCGCGCCGCCCACCTGCGGGCAGGTGAAGGCCGAAGCCGCCTGGGTGCCGTAGTCCGGCACGGGGGCAGTGGCGCGCCAGGCGGCAACCATGCCCGGCGTCACGTTGGCCGGCGCCGCATTGCCCCAGGAGGTGCGGACATAATTGGCGAGGTCGGCGATCTGGCCGTCGTCGAGCCGGCCGGCGAAGGAGGGCATGGCGCCATAGGTCCGCCCGCCGGCAGGCCGCCGAGCACCGCCATGATCACGTTGTAGGGCTCGGCCGCCACCACGGCCGGATTGCCGGCGAGCGGCGGGATGGTGTCGGCGCGGCCAGTCCCCTTGTCGAGGTGGCAGGCGATGCAATTGTCCACATAGAGCGTCGAGCCGCGGCGCATAGGGCGGCGGGCGACAAGGGCGAGGCGGCCTGCGGCGCAGGGCGGTCCGGCCGGCGGCGGGGCGTCGAGTAGATAGGTGACCAGCGCGGTGCGGTCGGCATCGGTGAGGAAGGAGAGCGAATCGTGCACCACCTCCGCCATCGGCCCGAACACCGAGGTCTTGCCGGTGGCCGAGCCGCTCTTGAAGAAGGCCGAGAGGCTGTCGTCGGTCCAGCCGTTCTTCTTCAGCGACGCGGTGTCGATGTCGGGCGCCCAGAAGCCGTCGATCTCGGCGCCCTGGAACAGGTGCTTGGCCTTGGTGGCGCCCATCAGGTTGCGCGGGGTGTGGCAGTCCGAGCAGTGGCCGAGCGCGGTGGCGAGATAGGCGCCGCGGTTCCACGCCTCGCTCTTGCCGGGGGTGGGGGTGAAGCGCTTCTGCTCGAAGAACAGTTCGCGCCAGGCCAGCATGCCGAGGCGGATGTTGAAGGGGAAGGCGAGCCCGTTCTCCGGCGGCGTGTTGGGGATCGGCGGGATTTGCCGCACGTAAGCCCACAGCGCCTTCATGTCGTCGTCCGAGATGCCGGTATAGGCGTCGAACGGCATGGCTGGGTAGAGATAGGCGCCGTCGGCGCGGATGCCGTTGCGCACCGCGTTGACGAACTGGTCGTAGGTCCAGTCGCCGATGCCGGTGGTGCGGTCGGAGGTGATGTTGGGCGAGAAGATGACGCCGAACGGCGTGTTCAGCCCGAGCCCGCCGGCGAACGGCTTG
The DNA here is from genome assembly GCF_057364445.1 of Xanthobacter sp. BG11Y11_SDJG. Classification (NCBI taxonomy): domain Bacteria; kingdom Pseudomonadati; phylum Pseudomonadota; class Alphaproteobacteria; order Hyphomicrobiales; family Xanthobacteraceae; genus Xanthobacter; species Xanthobacter sp. BG11Y11_SDJG. The sequence continues at coordinate 3,134 of NZ_JBNFNU010000311.1, read as the reverse complement.
CCCTTGGGATCGGCCGAATGGCAGGGCATGCAGTCGCCCGCCTTGGCGAGATATTCGCCGCGCGCGATCAAAGCGGCATCGTCCGCCGTCTGGGCGAAGGCCGGGCCGCAGGCCAGGATGCCACCCGCGACGAGCGCGCCGAACACATTGATAACCCTGCGCATTCCTGCCCCCTTATGGTCGTCGCCCGCGTCGCCGAACCCGCCCTCGCGCGCCGTTGCGCGAAAGAATCGTGATCTAGCCCTAGCTTGGACATCTTACAAAATAGCGACGCCCGTGCAGCCCGGAGTTTCACGTAAATGGCCCGGCGCGGCGAGTTGCCGGGGGCGGCAGGCTTTGCCACATAGGGGACGCGAGAGGGACACCATGACCGCGCCTGACCCCCTGAGACCGCTGCGCTCCACAAAGGTGGAGGCGCTCACCGAGGCCGAGGCCGCCGCCGAGCACGCGGCGCTGGCGGACGCGATCCGCGGCCATGACGCCCTCTATTACCGTGAGGATGCGCCGATCGTCTCGGACGCCGAGTACGACGCCCTGCGCCGCCGGTATGAGGACATCGAGGCGCGCTTTCCCGGGCTGAAGGGCGCGGACAGCCTGTCCGAGCAGGTGGGCGCGGCGCCGGTGGAGAAGTTCGGCAAGGTGGTGCACGGCGTGCCCATGCTCTCGCTCGCCAACGCCTTCTCCGACGCGGAGGTGGAGGAGTTCGTGGCGCGGGTGCGCCGCTTCCTCAATCTCAAGGCCGAGGACGAGGTGGCCTTCACCTGCGAGCCGAAGATCGACGGACTGTCCTGCTCGCTGCGCTATGAAAACGGGCGGCTTCAGGTGGCCGCGACCCGAGGTGACGGGCAGGTGGGCGAGGACGTGACGCAGAACGTGCGCACCATCGCCGAGATTCCCGCCCGCGTCTCCGCCCCCGACTTTCCCGAGGTCATCGACATTCGCGGCGAGGTCTACATGTCCGCCGCCGACTTCGCGGCGCTGAACGCCCGGCAGGCGGAGGCCGGCGAAAAGGTGTTCGCCAACCCCCGCAACGCCGCCGCCGGCTCGCTGCGCCAGCTCGACCCCGCCATCACTGCGTCCCGGCCGCTGAAATTCTTCGCGTACGCCTGGGGCGAGGCCTCGTCCCTGCCGGCAGACACCCAGCACGGCATGGTGGAGGCGTTCGCGCGCTGGGGCTTTCCCACCAACACGCTCACCATTCGCGCCACCGATGCGGCCGGGCTCATCGCCCATTACCGCAGGATCGAAGAGGAGCGGGCGCGGCTCGGCTACGATATCGACGGCGTGGTCTACAAGGTGGACCGGCTCGATCTGCAGCGCCGCCTCGGCTTCGTCTCGCGCGCGCCGCGCTGGGCGCTGGCGCACAAGTTCCCGGCCCAGCAGGCCACCACCATCCTTGAGGAGATCGAGATCCAGGTGGGCCGCACCGGGGCGCTCACCCCGGTGGCGAAGCTCACCCCGGTCACCGTGGGCGGCGTGGTGGTCTCCTCCGCCACGCTCCACAACGAGGACGAGATCGCCCGCAAGGACATCCGCGTCGGCGACACGGTGGTGGTGCAGCGCGCTGGCGACGTGATCCCCCAGGTGGTGCGGGTGCTTGCCGACCACCGCCCGCCCGATGCGGTGCCCTACCAATTCCCCCACACCTGCCCCGCCTGCGGCTCCCACGCGGTGCGGGAGGTGGACCCGAAGACAGGCAAGGAAGACGTGGTGCGCCGCTGCACCGGCGGCCTCGTCTGCCCGGCGCAGATGGTGGAGCGGCTGCGCCACTTCGTCTCCCGCAACGCCTTCGACATCGAGGGGCTGGGGGAAAAGCAGGTGGCGGCCCTCTATGAATGGGGCCTGGTGAAGTCCCCCGCCGACATCTTCACGCTGGCGGCGCGCAATGCGCGCGATCTTCAGCGGCTGGAGAACCGCGAGGGCTGGGGCAAGACCTCTGCCACCAACCTGTTCGCCGCCATCGAGGGCCAGCGCAAGGTTTCGGTCGACCGCTTCGTGTTCGCGCTCGGCATCCGCCATGTGGGCGAAACCAACGCCAAGCGCCTGATGCGCCATTACGGCACCGTGGAGGGGCTGCGCGACGGCGCGCTGTCCGCCGTGATGCCGGGGGAGGCGCACCCCAAGGGCAATGAGGGCTGGGCCGAGCTGACCGGCATCGACGGCATCGGCACCGTGGTGGCCGAGGCGGTGGTGGAGTTCTTCGCCGAGCCGAGGAACCAGGAGGTGGTGGCGGCCTTGCTGGAGCAGGTGGAGCCGCAGCCGATGGAGCAGGTGGCGGCGGAAAGTCCGGTGGCGGGCAAGACCGTGGTGTTCACCGGCGCCCTGGAGCGCATGACGCGGGACGAGGCGAAAGCGATGGCCGAGCGCCTGGGCGCGAAGGTGGCCGGCTCCGTCTCCGCCAAGACCGACCTCGTGGTGGCCGGGCCGGGCGCGGGCTCGAAGCTTGAAAAGGCGCGCGGGCTGGGGGTGGAGGTGATCACGGAAGACGAATGGTTCGAGCGGGTGGGATGAACTGCCGGCCCGCGCCCGGCGCGCCGCGCGAGGACGCCCTCACGCCTCCGGCTTGAGCGTCGCCGCGATGGCGCGCTCCACGGTGGCGTCGGCGTCGAAGGCCACCGGCACGCCGAGCACGCGGGGCCAGAACAGCGGCTCCTTGATGGCGCCGAGGAACTGCGCCGCCGCCAATTCGGGATCGGCGCCCGGCGCAAGGCGGCCCTCCTGCGCCAGGGTCGAGAAATAGCCGTGCAGCGCCTTGACCACGGGTTCCTTGCCGGCGGCGAAATAGGCCTGCGACAGCTCCGGAAAGCGCGGCGCCTCGGCGATCACGAGGCGCAGCAGCGGGATCACGTCCGGCCGGTCCCAGTGGTCCTTCAGCCCGTCCACATAGGCCCGCAGCACCGCGCGCGGGCAGCCGGCGGTCTCCGCCGGCAAAGGCGGCGCGCGGGTGAGATGGGACCAGGCCGCGTCGATCACGGCGGCGAACAGGTCCGCCTTGCTCTCGAAGTGCTGGTAGAGCGTGCGCTTGGAGACCGGCGCCGCGGCCGCCACCGCATCCATGGAGGTGGCGCCATAGCCCTTCTCCAGGAACAGCGCGCGCAGCCGCCGCCAGGATGCGCCGCCGGCGGTGCGCGCGG
>NZ_JBNFNU010000310.1:0-5169 GCF_057364445.1 Xanthobacter sp. BG11Y11_SDJG | reverse complement strand
GTCCTCGACCGAGCGGGCGCTGGCGCGGGCCGCCGAGCGGGCGCGGGGGGGCCATGTCATGAGCGAGCGCGTGCGCATCGCCCCTCACCGTCAAACGGCACGCCGCGCGAAGGCGAGGCGGAGCCGCGCGTGCATCTGTGCGACTTCCTGCGCCATTCGCTCCATCTCACCGGCACCCACATGGGCTGCGAGCACGGCGTGTGCGGCGCCTGCACCGTGCTGCTCGACGGGGAGAGCGTGCGCTCGTGCCTCACCCTCGCCGTCCAGGCGCGCGGGCGCAGCGTCACCACCATCGAGGGCGTCGCGCGGCCCGACGGCACGCTGCATCCGATCCAGGAGGCGCTCAGCGCCCATCACGGCCTGCAATGCGGCTACTGCACGCCCGGCGTGGTGATGACGCTGATCGAATTGCAGCGCGACCTCGACGGCCGGCGGCGACGAGGCCAGCGTGCGCCGCGCGCTGGCCGGCAACCTGTGCCGCTGCACCGGCTATCAGGGCATGGTGGATGCCGCGCTGTCGGTGCTCAATGCCGCGTCCCAAAATGCTGCGGCCCAAAATGCTGCGGCCCAAAAGGCCGCCCGATGACAAAAAGCCCGGAGGACGCCCGATGAGACCCATGAAGCTCGCGATCCCGGACAAGGTCTCGAACTCCTATTTCCCCGCCATCGCCGCCATCGAACTCGGCTGCTTCGCGGACGAGGGGCTCGACGTGTCGCTGGAGCTGATCTTTCCGCCCAACAAGGCCTATGAGGCCCTGCGCGACGGGACGATCGACATCGTCGCCGCCTCGGCCCATCCCGCGCTCGCCGCCTATCCCAACTTCGACGGCGTGAAGTTGGTCTGCGCCCAGGCGCAGGGCATGTACTGGTTCCTGGTGCTGAAGCGCGAGATCGGCGCCAAGCGCGGCGAAGTGGAGGCGGTGAAGGGCCGCTCCATCGGCGCGGCGCCGTTCGTGGAGCTGGGGCTGAAGCGCCTGCTGAAGGCCGCCGGCCTCGACGAGACCCGCGACGACATCCGCATCGGCCCGGTGCCGAAATCCCCCGCCAAGGGGCCGAATTTCGGCCTCTCCGCCGTGCAGGCGCTGGCGGACGGCGTGGTGGACGGCTTCTGGGCCAACGGCATGGCCGCCGAGGTGGCGGTGCGCGAGGGGCTCGGCGACGTGGTGCTGGATGTCCGCCGCGGCGACGGGCCCGAGGGCTGCTTCGGCTACACCTTCGCCTCGGTGGCGCTGCCGGACCGGCTGATCGCCGCCGACCACGAGCTGCCGGCCAAGGTCACGCGCGCGATCCGGCGCGCCCAACTGGCGCTGATCGAGGACCCGGAGCGCGCCACCGCCATCGGACGGCGCCTGTTCCCGCCCGCCGAGGCGGAGCTGATCGCCGGCCTGATCCGGCGCGACTTCCCCTATTACGACACGGCGATCCGGCCGCAGACGGTGGCGAGCCTCCTCGCCTTCAGCCGCGACATGGGCCTGATCGACCGCGACCTCGCCTACCACCAGGTGGTGGCGGCGTGAGCGGCTGGCGCATATTATTGTGTAATTGAATAATATACATAGTTTTACCGTATATAACATCCGGCGACGCCGGCCAGACGGGACAGAGCGGACGATGAACGGTTCTCGGTGGGATTTCTGGATCGATCGCGGCGGCACCTTCACCGACATCGTCGCGCGGCGGCCGGACGGCAGCCTCGTGGCGCACAAGGTGCTGTCGGAGAACCCGGAAGCCTATCGCGACGCCGCCATCCACGGTATCCGCGAGCTGATGGGCCTCGCCCCCGGCGCGCCGATCCCGGCCGACCAGATCGCCGCGGTGAAGATGGGCACCACGGTCGCCACCAACGCGCTGCTGGAGCGCAAGGGCGCGCCCACCGTGCTCGTCACCACGCGCGGCTTCCGCGACGCGCTGCGCATCGGCTACCAGGACCGGCAGGACATCTTCGCCAAGCGCATCGTCAAGCCCGAGCAGCTCTACCGCGACGTGGTGGAGGTGGCCGAGCGTGTGCGCGCCGACGGCACCATCGAGCTGGCCCCCGACCTCGACCAAGTGCGCGCCGACCTGGAAGCCGCCCGCGCCCGCGGCGCGGAGGCCTGCGCCATCGTCTTCATGCACGCCTACCGCTACCCCGCCCACGAGCAGAAGGTGGCCGAGATCGCCCGCGCGGTCGGCTTCCCCCAGGTGTCCGTGAGCCACGAGGTCTCGCCGCTCATGAAGCTGGTGGGCCGCGGCGACACCACGGTGGTGGACGCCTATCTCTCCCCCATCCTGCGCCGCTACGTGGACCAGGTGGCGGGCGAGCTGGCAGCGGGCGGCTCGGCCGCCCCCTCTCCCCTCTCCCCGCCGGGCAGCGGGAGCACCGGCGGCGACGAAGCCGCCGACGGCTGCCGCCTGATGTTCATGATGTCCTCCGGCGGGCTCACCGACGCCACCCTGTTCCAGGGGCGCGACGCCATCCTCTCCGGCCCGGCGGGCGGCGTGGTGGGCTGCGTGGAGACCGCGAAGATCGCCGGCTTCGGCAAGGTGATCGGCTTCGACATGGGCGGCACCTCCACCGACGTGTCGCACTTCGACGGCGAGTATGAGCGCGCGTTCGAGACCGAGGTCGCGGGCGTGCGCATGCGCGCGCCCATGATGGCGATCCACACCGTGGCGGCGGGCGGCGGCTCGATCCTGCATTTCGACGGCGCGCGTCTCACGGTGGGCCCGGATTCGGCCGGCGCCAATCCCGGCCCCGCTTGCTACCGGCGCGGCGGCCCGCTCGCCGTCACCGATGCCAACGTGATGGTGGGCAAGCTCGATCCCGCCTTCTTCCCGAAGATTTTTCGGTTCCGGCCGCGACCAGCCGCTCGACACCGAGAGCGTGCGCGCGGCCTTCGCCGCGCTCGCCGCCAGCATCGGCGAGGACCGCACCCCCGAGGCGGTGGCGGACGGCTTCATCCGCATCGCCGTCGAGAACATGGCCAATGCCATCAAGAAGATCTCGGTGCAGCGCGGCTATGACGTCACTGAATATGCGCTCCAGTGCTTCGGCGGCGCCGGCGGCCAGCACGCCTGTCTCGTCGCCGACGTGCTCGGCATGCGCACGGTGCTGATCCATCCCTTCTCCGGCCTGCTCTCGGCCTATGGTATGGGGCTCGCCGACATCCGCTCGACCCGCCAGCGCACGGTGGAGGCGCCGCTCGACGCCGCCGGCGCCGAGATCGCCCGCGCCGCACTCGAGGGCGAGGCCGCGGTGGTGCGCGCCGAGCTGGAAGGCCAGGGCATCCCCGCCGCCGAGATCGCCGTGATGCGCCGCGCCCATGTGCGCTATGCCGGCACCGACACCGCACTGCTGGTGCCGTTCGGCCCGGTGGCGGAGATGAAGGCCGCCTTCGAGGCCGCCCACCGCGCCCGCTTCGGCTTCATCGACGCCACCAAGGCGCTGGTGATCGAGGCCATCTCGGCCGAGGCCATCGGCGGCGGCTCGAAGATCGACGAGGCGGAAGAACCCGTCGCGGCCGGCGACGCCGCCCCCGCGGCGCGCACGCGCTTCTTCTCCCAGGGCGAATGGCACGAGGCCGGGGTGTTCCTGCGCGACCAGGTGAAGCGCGGCGAGACCATCACCGGCCCGGCGCTGCTGATCGAGCCGCACCAGACCATCGTCATCGAGCCCGGCTGGGCGGGCGAGATCACGGCGCGCAACCATCTCGTTCTGACCCGCCGCGTCGCCGCCCGCCATGCGGCGGCGCTGGGGACGCAGGCCGACCCGGTGCTGCTGGAGGTCTTCAACAACCTCTTCATGTCGGTGGCCGAGCAGATGGGCGTGACGCTCCAGAACACAGCCTATTCGGTGAACATCAAGGAGCGGCTCGACTTCTCCTGCGCGGTGTTTGACGCCGAGGGGCGGCTGGTGGCGAACGCGCCGCACATCCCGGTGCATCTCGGCTCCATGGACAAGTCGGTGGAGAGCGTCATCCGCGCCAATGGCGGCCGCATGAAGCCGGGCGACGTCTACGCCATCAACGCCCCGTACAACGGCGGCACCCATCTGCCCGACATCACGGTGGTGACGCCGGTGTTCGACGACGCGGGCAAGAAGACGCTGTTCTATGTCGCGGCCCGCGGCCACCACGCGGACGTGGGCGGCGTCGCGCCCGGCTCCATGTCGCCGCGCGCCACCAACATCGAGGAGGAAGGGGTCTATATCGACAACTTCAAGCTCGTGGAGGAAGGCCGCTTCCGCGAAAAGGAGCTGGTGGAACTGCTCACCTCGGCGCGCTACCCGGTGCGCAACGTGGTGCAGAACGTCAACGACCTGAAGGCGCAGATCGCCGCCTCCGAGCGCGGCGCCTCCGAGCTGCGCAAGATGATCGCCCATTTCGGCCTCGACGTGGTCGCGGCCTATATGGGCCACGTCCAGGACAACGCCGCCGAGAGCGTGCGCCGGGTGCTCGACACGCTGGACAACTGCGCCTTCGAGGTGGAGCTGGACCAGGGCTCGGTCATCAAGGTCAAGGTGACCATCGACAAGGAAAAGCGCGAGGCGGTGGTGGACTTCACCGGCACCTCGCCGCAACGGCCGGACAATTTCAACGCCCCCGGCCCGGTGACGCAGGCCGCCGTGCTCTACGTGTTCCGCGTCATGGTGGACGGCAAGATCCCGCTCAATGCCGGCTGCCTGCGGCCGATCCGCATCGTCGTGCCGGAAGGCTCCATGCTCGCCCCGGTCTATCCCGCCGCCGTGGTGGCCGGGAACGTGGAGGTGAGCCAGAACGTCACCGACTGCCTGTTCGGCGCGCTGGGGGCGCTCGGCTCCGCCCAGGGCACCATGAACAACCTCACCTTCGGCAACGACACCTACCAGTATTACGAGACCATCTGCTCCGGCGCGCCGGCCGGCCCCGGCTTCGACGGCGTCGGCGGGGTGCACACCCACATGACCAATTCCCGCCTCACCGACCCGGAGGTGCTGGAATTCCGCTATCCCGTGGTGCTGGAGGACTTCCATCTGCGCCCCGGCTCGGGCGGCAAGGGGCGCTGGAATGCCGGCGACGGCACGCGCCGCACCATCCGCTTCCTGGAGCGCATGGAATGCGCCGTGCTCACCTCGCACCGCCGCGTGCCGCCCTTCGGCGTCGGCGGCGGCGGAGGCCGGCGCGCTCGGGCGCCAACAGCGTGCGCCGCGCC
>NZ_JBNFNU010000309.1:0-5182 GCF_057364445.1 Xanthobacter sp. BG11Y11_SDJG | reverse complement strand
CGCGAAGGCGCTCGCCGCCGCCGAGGCGGAGGGAGGTGTTCGTCAAGGCGCAGCGCGACGAGATCGAGGTGCGGCTGAAGCGCACCGACGTGCGCGCCCCGGCGGCGGGCATCGTGCTGGCCCGCACCGCCCGCCTCGGCGCCATCGCCCTTTCGGCGCGCACCGAGCCGCTGTTCCGCATCGCCCAGGACGGCGCCATCGACCTCGACGCGGAGGTGCCCGAGGACGCCATGCCGCGCATGAAGACGGGCCTCAAGGCCGAGGTCACGCCCGCCGGCTTCGACGCGCCGCTCGCAGGCACGGTGCGCCTCGTCTCCGCCGAGGTGAACAAGTCCACCCGCCTCGGCAAGGTGAAGATCGCGCTCCCCGCCGACCCGCGCCTGAAGCCCGGCGCCTATGGCCGCGGCGTGATCGCGCTCGGTGCCAGGAGCGGCCTGTCGCTGCCGCAGTCGGCGGTGATGTTCGATGCCGAGGGCGCCTATGTGCTCGGCGTGGAGAACGGCGCCGTCACGCGCCGGCCGGTCAAGGTGGCGCTCAAGAGCGGCGGGCGGGTGCTCGTCACCGCCGGGCTCGCCCCCGGCGATCAGGTGGTGGCGCGCGCCGGCGGATTCCTGCGCGAGGGTGACCGGGTGACCGCGGTCGAGACCGCCGCGAACGAGGTGCGCTGATGGCTCTCAATGTCTCTGCGTGGGCGATCCGCAAGCCGATCCCCTCGCTCGTCCTGTTCGTGGTGCTCACCGCGCTCGGCATCGTGCATTTCCGCTCGCTGCCGGTGACGCAGATGCCGAACATCGACGTGCCCATCGTCATGGTCACCGTCACCCAGGCGGGCGCCGCGCCGAGCGAGCTTGAGACCCAGGTGACCAAGAAGGTGGAGAATGCCATCGCCGGCGTCGCCGGGGTGAAGCACATCACCTCCTCCATCTCCGAGGGCACCAGCGTGACCACGGTGGAGTTCCACCTGGAGACGCTGGTGGACCGCGCGGTGAACGACACCCGCGACGCCGTCACCAAGATCCGCACCGAGCTGCCGCGCACCATCGACGAGCCGCTGATCCAGCGCGTCGACATCGAGGGCCTGCCCATCGTCACCTTCGCGGTGTCCTCGCCGGCCATGACGCCGGAGGAACTGTCCTGGTTCGTCGACGACACCATCGCCCGCGCACTCCAGGGCATCCGCGGCGTCGCGCAGGTGAAGCGCGAGGGCGGCGTCGACCGGGAGATCCGCGTCGCGCTCGATCCCGACCGGCTGATGTCCCTGGGCGTCACCGCCGCCGAGGTGTCGCGCCAGCTGCGCGCCACCAATGTGGACGTCTCCGGCGGCCGCGGCGAGGTGGGCACCCAGGAGCAGTCGATCCGCACGCTGGCCGGCGCCGCCAGCGTCGAGGACCTGGCCGACACCCGCATCGCGCTGTCCAACGGGCGCTCGGTGCGCCTGAAGGACCTCGGCACGGTGAGCGACGGCGCGGCCGAGCCGCGCGTGTTCGCCCAGCTCAACGGCAAGAACGTGGTGGCCTTCGGCGTCTATCGCGCCAAGGGCTTCTCCGACGTCACCGTCTATGACCGGGTCGAGAAGGACATCGCCAAGCTGCGCGAGGCCTATCCGAACGTCACCGTCACCGAGATCGACACCACGGTGCGCTACACCAAGTCGGACTACCAGAGCGCCATGCACACGCTGATCGAGGGGGCGATCCTCGCAGTCATCGTGGTGTTCCTGTTCCTGCGCGACTTCCGGGCCACCGTCATCACCACGCTCGCCATCCCGCTGTCCATCCTGCCCACCTTCTGGGTCATGGACATGCTGGGCTTCTCGCTGAATGCGGTGAGCCTTCTGGCGGTCACGCTCGTCACCGGCATCCTGGTGGACGACGCCATCGTCGAGATCGAGAACATCGTGCGGCACATGCGGCAGGGCAAGTCGCCCTACCGCGCCGCCATCGAGGCGGCGGACGAGATCGGCCTCGCGGTGATGGCCACCACGCTCACCATCGTCGCGGTGTTCGTGCCGGTGTCCTTCATGGGCGGCATCGCCGGCCAGTACTTCAAGCAGTTCGGCATCACGGTGGCGATCGCGGTGCTGTTCTCGCTGGCGGTGGCGCGTCTCATCACGCCGCTGCTCGCCGCCTACTTCCTGCGCGACACCGGGCACGTTCAGAAAGACGGCCTCGTGATGCGCACCTACATGCGCCTGCTCGGCTGGTCGGTGCGGCACCGCTTCGTGACCATCGCCATGGGGCTCGGCATCTTCGTCGGCACCGTGTTCCTGTCGACGCTGCTGCCGTCCGGCTTCCTGCCGAACAACGACATCTCCCGCTCCATGCTCTCCATCGAGCTGCCGCCGGGCACGACGCTGGCCGAGACCCAGCGCGTCGCCAACCGCATCACCCAGATGATGCTGGAGCGGCCCGAGGTGCGCGCGGTCTACGCCACCGCCGGCTCCGGCGGGCAGGGCGGCCTCGCCATGATGGCCGGCGAGGTGCGCAAGGCGCAGATCGTCATCAACCTGAAGCCGCGCGCCGAGCGCGAGATCAGCCAGAAAGCCTTCGAGGCCGAGCTGCGCGCACCGCTCGCCGCCATCCCCGACATGCGCGTGACCTGGAGCAATGACGGCCAGAACGCGCAGCGCGGCTTCCAGGTGATCCTCTCCGGCAATGACGGCGCGGCGGTGGAGAAGGCGGCGCTGGCGCTGGAGAAGGAGATCCGCGACGGCGTGCCGGAGCTCGCCAATGTTGTGTCCTCCGCCGCGCTCGACCGGCCCGAGATCCGCATCGTGCCGAAGCTCGACGAGGCGGCCGACCTCGGCGTCTCGGTGGACACCATCGCCGAGACCGTGCGCATCGCCACCATCGGCGACATCTCCGCCAACCTTGCCAAGTTCTCCGCCAAGGACCGGCAGATCGACATCCGCGTGCAGCTCGACGAGCGTGCCCGCACGCGGCTCGCCACCTTCGACGCGCTCAAGGTGCCCACCGCCTCCGGCACCGCGGTGCCGCTCTCGGCGGTGGCGCGGGTGGAGTTCGGCAAGGGGCCGACCGCGCTCGACCGCTACGATCGCGCGCGGCGCATCGCCGTGGAGGCCGACCTGGTCGGCACCACGCCGCTCGGCTCGGCGCTGGAGAAGGTGAAGGCGCTGCCGGCCGCCCTGAGCCTACCGGCCGGCGTGACGCTGAAGGAAGCGGGCGACGCCGAGATCATGGAGGAGGTGTTCTCCGGCTTCGCCATGGCCATGGCCGCCGGTCTGATGATGGTGCTGGCGGTGCTGGTGCTGCTGTTCCACGACGTGCTGCAGCCCATCACCATCCTGATCTCGCTGCCGCTTTCGGTGGGCGGCGCGTTCATCGCCCTGCTCATCACCGGCAACTCGATCTCGCTGCCGGTGGTGATCGGCTTCCTGATGCTGATGGGCATCGTCACCAAGAACGCCATCCTGCTCGTGGACTTCGCCATCGAGGCGATGTCGCACGGGCTCGACCGCACCACGGCGCTCATGGAGGCGGGGCACAAGCGGGCGCAGCCCATCATCATGACCACCATCGCCATGGTGGCGGGCATGGTGCCTTCGGCACTCGCCTTCGGCGAGGGCGGCTCGTTCCGCGCCCCCATGGCGATCGCGGTGATCGGCGGCCTCATCACCTCCACCGTGCTGTCGCTGGTGTTCGTGCCGGCGGTGTTCTCGGTGATGGACGACGTGAGCCGCTCCCTCGGCCGCCTGTTCGGCCGCTTCGTCGGCGCCCGCGACGAGGCGCCCGGCGCAGGGCCGGGCGGCCACGGCGACAGTCCGCAGCAGCCGACCCTTCCCGGGCTGCCCCATCTGCGCGCGCGGCGGAATGAGGCGGCTCAGGCGCCTTCGGTGATGTCCCTGACGAGGCGCGTCCGCGCCGCCGCCAGCACGGCCTGGTAGTCGTCGGCGAACGGCTCGCTCAGCACCTGCTCGAAGGCGGCCACCAGGGTCCACAAGGCGGCGGGCTCGGCGGCGTGGTCGAAGGTCGCGCCCTGGGTCTCGGGGTCCTGCTCGTCCACGAGCCGGGCGATGAAGTCGAACGCCACCAGCGCCGCGTCGCGCGGCATCGTCAGCGTCACATCGTCGGCGGCGGGGGTTTCGGTCTCGGTCATCGGTTCCCTCGGTTGAGATCTCGTTTGGAGGATTGGAGGGACGCACGGACGGGCGGCCCCGCTGGGCCGCGACAGGCCCTTGATCGTACGCGTTGTTCAAGAGAGCCGGCGGGCCCGCCCGGCGCAGAAAACTCTAAAGACGCGCCACGGCGACGATGAACAGCCGCGTGAACGGCAGCAGCACCTTGCCGTCGGCGCGGCGGTGGTAGGAGGCGGCAAGGCGCGCCTCGTACTCCTCCAGGAAGTGGACGCGCTCGTCGCCCTCCAGCGGATCGATGAAGGGCCGCAGGCCGGCGCCCTTCATCCAGTCGACGATGGCGCCCACCCCATCGAGCGGGTGGTTGTAGACCGAATGCCAGATGTCCACGTGGGCGGCGTGGGGCACCAGCATGTCGTAATAGACCTCGGGCGCCGGCAGCGGCGTGCGGGCGCCGGTGGCCTGTCTGAGCGTGTCGGCCCAGGGCCCGACCAGCGCCGTCTCGCGCATGGCGACGTGGGCCGGGCCGTCGAGATTGTCCGGCATCTGCACCGCCAGCGCGCCGCCCGGAGCCAGCAGCGACAGCAGACGCGGCAGCACCGCGGCGTGGTCCGGCACCCATTGCAGCACCGCATTGGCATAGATGAGGGCGGCCGGGCGCTCCAGCGTGAAGGTCGCGGCGTCGGCGAGCTCGAACCGGGCGTTCGGCAGGCGCGCGCGGGCGGCGGCGATCATGTCGGGCGAGGTGTCGAGGCCGAGGATCTCGGCATCGGGAAAGCGCGCGGCCAGAAGTTCGGTGGAATTGCCCGGGCCGCAGCCGAGGTCCACCACCAGAGGGGCCGCCGCGCCGTCCGGCGCCGCGATGTCGGGCACCTGCGCGAGCAGGTCGCGCGCGGGGCGGGTGCGGGCGTCCTCGAACTTCAGATACTGGCGGGCGTTCCAATCGGCCATGGTCCGGCTCCGGGCGGGGGTTCCATGTTAGAGCGCGATCCCATCGAACTGAACGCGGTTTGATGGGGGATCGGCGCAAGCTTTAGAGCATTTTTCGCCGCCGCGGCGCGCCCGCCGCCGCCCCGCCAGCCTCCCGCA
>NZ_JBNFNU010000308.1:0-5184 GCF_057364445.1 Xanthobacter sp. BG11Y11_SDJG | reverse complement strand
CGGCCGGACGGGCGTCGAGGCGGCGGCCGGGCGCGGCTGCGCCGACCGCGCGGGGCGGATTTTCGGCTCGCCCTGCGGGTCGTAGCCCACATAGATCACATAGCGCTCGATGTCCGCCGGCTTCACCAGCGGAAACGTCAGCTGGTCCTCCACCACGGCAAAGGTGGAGCTTGGCTGACCCTGCGGAATTTCCAGGGGCAGGACAAAGAACTTGGTGGCGATGGTCTTGGGCGACGGCCCTTCCTGCACCACGGCGATGCGGATCGGCACTTCCAGCGCCCCGGCGGTGCCCTTCTCGCCCAGAAGCACGCGGCCCTCGATGCCCACCTTCACGGCCATGGTGGCACCGGAGATGGAGCATTCGCGCGCCAGCTGGCCATGGTGCCCTGATAGCGCAGTCCGCCTTCGCGGGCCTGGACCTGCCAGGTGGCCGCGCCGGTGCGGATCGTCACCTTCGGGCATTCATACTCGACCGCATTGGGACCGGAGCCCACGGTCAGCACGCCGGGCGTGCTGGCGACGCCCGCGCTCGAACCGGAGCCGGCGCCGGCGACGCCCGTGTCCTGGGCGCCGAAGGCGCCGTCGAGCCCCTCACCGGAGGCGCACCCGGCAAGCGCGAGGCCGAGCACCGCGAGCGCCACCGGGCCGGCCACGGCCGTCCGGGACGAACCCCGCTTGCGCAATCCCCGGTCCCGCGCGTCAGCACGGCATCCGTTTCAAGGGCCATTCCCGCTCTACTCCTGAAGCTGCCCCGCCCGGCGGCGTTATACCAAGAAGCGCGCGCAGGCCGAAATACCTTTAGCCGGTATTCGGATCAGTCCTGCCCGAACCTGCCGATATGGTTAGGGGCGCAGCCGTCTCAGCCGCCGGAAAGGCCGGCGGGACGGCCCACCACGACCACCAGCGCCTTGCGGGCATCGGTGAGCCGCTGGGCCACCCGCTTCATGTCGGCGACCGTCACCTGCTCGATCAGGGCATTGCGCTTGTCGATATAGTCGATGCCGAGATCGTCCAGCTGGATCTGCAGCAACTGGCCGGCCACCTTGGACGAGGTGTCGAAGCGCAAGGCGTAGCTGCCGACGAGGTAGCTCTTGGCTTCCTTGAGTTCCTCCTCCGTCGGCCCCTGCTCCAGGATGCGCCGGAACTCGCTCTGGATGATGGAGATGGATTCGCCCGCGCGCTCGTTCTTGGTGGCGGTGCCGGCGAACCACAGGCCCACATGGTTGAGGGCCACCTGGTAGGAATAGACCGAATAGGCCAGTCCCCTCGCCTCCCGCACCTCCTTGAACAGGCGCGAGGAGAAGGCGCTGCCGCCGAGGATGTGGTTGAGCACGTAGGCCGCCATGAAGTCCGGATCGGGACGCTCCAGGCCCACCGTGCCCATGACGATCACCGATTGCGGCACATCCAGGGGAATGACGTCGGTGGTGCCGAGGCCCTTGGGCGTCACGTCGGTCACCGGGACGAGATCGGCCTTCGCCGGCAGGGCGCCGAACACGGCGTCGAGCCTGCGGCCCAGCTCCTCGGCGGTGATGTCGCCCACCACCGCCACCCTCAGGTTGGAGCGGGCGAGCGTGCGCGCCGCGAACGCCTTGAGGTCGGCGCGGGTCAGGGTCGGCAGGCTCGCGAGCGTGCGTCCACCGGCCGGCCGTAGGCGTGGTCGGGGAAGGCCAGGGCGAACCAGCGCTCGTTGGCAATGGAATTGGGATCGGTGGAGCGGCGCCGGAGCACCGCCATCTGCGCCTCGCGCACCCGGTTGATGGCCTCCTCGTCGAAGCGCGGGGCGGTCACCGCGAGGCGCAGCAGGTCGAAGGCCTTGTCCTTGTTTTCGGAGAGCGTGCGCAGCGAGCCGCGGGTCTCGTCGCGGCCGGCGTCGAAGCGCAGTTCCACCGCCGCGTCGGCGAGCGCGCTCTGGAACGCCTGGGCATCGAGGTCGCCCGCGCCCTCGTCCAGCAGCGACGCCGTGAGGTTGGCAAGGCCCGGCGCCTTCGGCCCGTCCTGGGCGCGCCGCCGAGGAAGGCGAACTCCATGGCGATCAGCGGCAGCGTGGTGTCATGGACCAGCCAGGCCTTGATGCCGCCGGGGCTCGTCACCTCGGTGATGCGGCTCGACTGCGACTGGGCCGCGCTGGCGGACACAAGGGAAAGGGCCATCGTCACCATCATGATCGGCAGGAAGGGGGCGCAAAGGCGCGAAGCCGCGCGGCGGGCGAGGGCTCTCACGAGCGGTCGTCCTTCTTGGCGGCGCCGGCTTAAGGTAGCCCGTGACCGCGCGATCGAGAACCAGATAACGCTGCGCGGCCTGCTTCACGTCGTCCGCCGTGACCGACTTCACCCGCGCCGGCCATTCGCGCACGTCGTCCGCGCTCTGGCCGGTGGCCCATGCCGCGCCGTAGATGCGGGCCAGCGTGGCCTGGTTGTCCTGGGAATAGATGGCGTCGGCGGTGAGCTGGGTCTTGGCGCGCGCCAGTTCCAGCTCGTCGACCCCCTTCTCGGCGATCTCCGCCAGAACGGCGTCGAGGGCGACCTCCAGCTCCTCCAGGCTCACGCCCGGCCTTGGCGTCGCCGAGACCGCGAAGCGGGTCGGGTCGTAGGACGCTGCCTCGATCACCAGCCGCCGGCGCCGGCAGCGAGCCCCTTCTCCACCACCAGCTTGCGGTAGAGGCGCCCGGTCTGGTCGCCGCCGAGGATCTGAGACAGCACCTCCAGCGCCTCCGCCTCGCGCGGGGCGGCGGTGCGGTAGGAGGGGACGAGATAGGAGCGCGACAGGCTCGGCTGGGCCACCCGCGCATCGGCGAGCGCGACCCGCCGCTGGGCCTGCGGCTCCGGCTCCTGCGGGCGATCGCGCGGCGGCGTGTCGGCGCGCTTCACCGGGCCGTAGGTCTTCTCGGCGAGTGCGCGCACCTCTTCGGGCGTCACGTCGCCGGCCACCACCAGCAGCGCATTGTTGGGGGCGTAGAAGCGCCGGTAGAAGGCCAGCGCGTCCTCGCGGTTGAGCTTCCTGATCTCGTGCTCCCAGCCGATGATCGGGTGCTGGTAGGGATGGTTCACATAGCTCGCCGCCTGCATGGCCTCGGAGAGGCGGGCGCCGGGCTGGCTGTCGGTGCGCATGCGGCGCTCCTCCAGCACCACGTCGCGCTCGGGCAGCACCACCTCGTCGGAGAGCTTGAGGCCGGTCATGCGGTCGGCCTCGAATTCCATCACCTTCTCCAGGTGCTGCTTGGCGACGCGCTGGAAATAGGCGGTGTAGTCGGTGGAGGTGAAGGCGTTCTCCTGGCCGCCGAGGCGCGCCACGGTGTCGGAGAAGGTGCCCTGGGGGTGCTTCTCCGTGCCCTTGAACATGAGATGCTCGAGGAAGTGGGCGATGCCCGACTTGCCCGGCTGCTCGTCCGCCGAACCCACCTTGTACCAGACCATGTGGGTGACCACCGGGGTGCGGTGGTCCCGGATCACCATCACCTCCAGGCCGTTGTCGAGGCGGAACTGGGTGACCTTGGGACCGGCGGCGTCGGCAAGGCGGGGCGCGGCGACTGCGGCGCCGGCGGCAAGAATGGCGACCATGGCAATGCGGCTCATCAGCACGTTGTGAATCTCTCAGGCATGCGACACGGCCGGCCACGGGAATACGGGGCCGGGCTCGCGCGCGGAACCGGGAGCGGTATAGCCCCTCGTGCTCCCACCCGGCGGTCAATTGTTCTGGAGGTCGAAGAAGTTGGGAATCTTGAAAGCTTCCTGCTTCTTCTCCACCACGCCGTAGGGCGCGTTGGGGGCCGGCGTCTGGTAGCCGGCGGGCGGCTGGACCAGGCTCTCGCGCTCGGGCTCGCCGTTGAAGGTCAGCGGCTTTTCCTTCGTGGGATCGTAGCTGCCGATGCCGGCCCAGCCCTTGAAGCCGAGCTCGCTCGGCATGATCTCGTCGCGCTTCGAGCCGGTGGAGACGGGCTCGTTGTTCGTGTAGGTGGGTGCGGTCTTGCGGCGGCCCTTGTTGAGTTCGGAGGGCATCAGCGGCTGGCCGGGATCGTCGCGCACGATCGGCGCCTTGGCGGCAGCGGACCGCGCCTTCTGCCGCGCGAGGTCCGGATCCTTCGGCCAGTTGGGATTGGCGGCCGCGGTGCTGCTGGTGGGCGGCGGCAGGCTTTCGGGCGTGGTGGGCGGGACCACCAGCGGCGCGCGCTCGCGATAGTCGATGTCGGGCTTTTCCTCTTCCTCGGTCAGGCCCAGCATCTGCATGGTGTTCTTGAGGAAATCGGATTCGAAGCCCTGCGCCGCGGCGGGCGCGGGGGCCATGCCGATGCCGGCTGCGACGGCAATGTCGCGACCGCGATCCGCCGCCGACCGACGCCAGCAGGCCGCGCGCGCCACGGTCAGGGCGGCTTCCACAATTGATGCCGTGCTCACGCGCATGGGTTCGTTCCTCTGCGGCTCGCGCGTTCGGTTCGCATCCCGGCCGGGCCGGGCGGGGCCGATCGCGCTCATCGGACCTTTTCGCGCCGGCTATGGTGCGGCCGAGGGCGGCGAATTTGAGGCGCGATTGAAGACGGTATCGTACAGGAGCAGGCCGACGCCCACAACGACGGCCACGTCGGCAAGGTTAAACACGTACCAGCGGTAGCCGAAGGCGTGCAGCGACACGAAGTCGAACACCGCGCCATAGACCACCCGGTCCACCGCATTGCCGATGGCGCCGCCGATCAGAAGGCCGAGGGCGATCGCGTCGAGCCGCCGGTGGGTGCGCGCGAGCCAGACCGCGAACAGCAGCGCCGCCGCGACCTTCACCGCCACCAGCACCCAGCGCCCCTCCTCGCCCTGGGGGAACAGGCCGTAGCTGATGCCGTAATTCCACAGCGCCACGAAATCCAGGAACGGCGTGATGCGATAGAGCTGCACGCTCCAGTCGAACGACCAGTGCAGCACTAAGGTCTTGCTCGCCTGATCGGCGACCAGAACCAGGACGGCGACCAGCAGGCCGAGCCGCAGGTGGCGGCCGGCCCCCCGGCCCTGGGGGGCGGCGGCGTGAGGCGCGGCGCCGCGGCGCATGCCTTGTGCTGCAATGCGGCAATGCTAGGCTTGCTCTTCGCATGCCGGAAACCACCCATGGCCGCTCCGCTCTGTCGCTCACTGCCGGGCCGGCGCTCTGGCGCATCGATCGCATCGCGCCGGTGATCGGCCCCGACGCTGGCGGAAGCCG
>NZ_JBNFNU010000307.1:0-5207 GCF_057364445.1 Xanthobacter sp. BG11Y11_SDJG | reverse complement strand
AGCAGCTCGGGATCGGCCACCAGCGCGATGGCGATCTCCCGCGCCGCCTGCTCGCCGATGGGCGAGGCGCGAGCGCGCCGGCCGCGGCGCGGCGCCCGACCGGCGGAGCCATTCCTGGCGGTTGAACTCGAAGGCACTCTCCTGCGCCCCAGCGCCGGCCGCCCACGCCGCGAACACCGCGGCGGCGATAAGGATTGTCCCGATATGGCCCATCCGCCCGGCCCCCCGACGATGCCGTTCGACGTGGGCTCCAAGCGCCCGCCTGAAGCCGCGCGCGCAGCAAACCACAACCTTGTGACGGTTGCACCTCGGGCGCTCTACCTAAAAGTACAATAGTACCGGCGCTACCCGCTGCACGTCAGGCCAAAGCCGAAACGTGGCTGGTGATGCCGGGCACGTGGACCGGCGGCGCGTGGTGTGGCGCGATGAGCAAAGCAATGGCCGGCGTCGCCATCAGGACGGCGGCGAACAGGCACGCCACGAGAGAGATCAAGACCGATCCATGAGCCAAGCTGGGCATGGCACAAACCTCTGCGACTCATATCCTCCAGATTCGGCCACCGCTCCGAATGGAGACGTAAATAAAAAGTTAACACGCCCCTTTGGTTCCCATGGTCGTGTTCACGGTTGCGCGATTGGACGCAAAGAAGGGCGGCACCCGCAGCTGCCGCCCCGCAAATATCCGCCGTCAGAAAACTCGGCCGCTCCTTAGCGGCGGCAGACCTGGACCCAGCGCCAGCCGCCATAGGGGCCACGCACCTTGGACCAGTAGCACCAGGGATAACGCGGCGCGCCCCAGCCCGCGGCGTACCCCGCACCACGACGGTGGCGCCCGGCTGCCAATAGCAGCGATAGGGGCCGCAGACCCAGCGCACGGGTTCGGCGGCCTCCGGAGCCGCCCCCAGGGCTGCGACCGCGGTTGCGGGAGAGAAGGGCGCGGCGCCGGCGGTGCCGGCGTGCGCGAACCCGAGAGCAAGAACAGCGGCACCCAGCGCCGCGCGGAAGTGGTTTCGTGACATGACGTCCTCTTCGCCAAGATATCGAGCTGATGGAGACCCCTTCACCGAAGCATCGCGCGCCCGCATCGCCGATCTTTCGGCAGAGCAAGTGCGCAACCAGATGATGGCGTTTTGGCGAGAAGCCTCACCCTGCGGCAAGCCGAGAATTGTAACGTTCTGAGACATCCGCGCCGACGCCCGGCAAATTCTCGTTGCCGCGGAACGCCCTGGCGGCAGGACACGCGCATCCGTTCCGGCGCGGGCCTTTCGTCGGCATGGTTGAGGCGCGGTTAACGCCATGCCGCGCTGCGGCGATGATCGCCAGTTGCGCGCCGGCGGCGAACGCCATGATATGCGGCGATGATCGACAAGCTCGAATACCTGATCGCCCTCGCCCGGGAACGCCACTTCGGCCGCGCCGCCGAAGCCTGCGGCGTGACCCAGCCGACCCTGTCCGCCGGGGTCAAGCAGCTGGAGGACACGCTGGGCGTGCTGCTGGTGCAGCGCGGATCGCGCTTCCTCGGCTTTACCCCCGAGGGGGAGCGCACGCTGGAATGGGCGCGCCGCATCGTCGCCGACCACCGGGCCATGCGGCAGGACATCGACGCGCTGAAGCGCGGCCTGTCCGGCCCGCTGCGCATCGCCGCCATCCCCACCGCCTTGCCCATGGTGGCGGCGCTCACCACGCCGTTCCGCGAGCGCCATCCGGACGTCCGCTTCACGGTCATCTCGCGGACCTCCATCGAGATCCTGAATCACCTGGAAAACCTGGAGATCGACGCCGGGCTCACCTATCTCGACAACGAGCCGCTCGGAAAGGTGAACACGGTGCCGCTCTACCGCGAGCGCTACCGCCTCGTGACTTCGGCCAGCGCGCGCTTCGGCGATCGCGAGCAGGTGAGCTGGGCGGAGGTGGCCGAGCTGCCGCTGGCGCTGCTGACCCCCGACATGCAGAACCGCCGCATCGTCGACAGCCTTCTCACCGCCGCCGGCGGGCCACCCAAGCCGACGCTCGAATCCAATTCCATGATCGTGCTGTTCACCCATGTGCGCACCGGCCACTGGGCGAGCGTGATGCCGGCGATGCTGGCGGATTCGCTGGGACTGACGACGCTGGTGCGCTCGATCCCCATCGTCGAGCCGGACATCTCCCATTCCATCGGCCTCGTGGTGCCGCACCGCGAGCCGACCACGCCGATCACCGCCGCGCTGGTGGCGGAGGCGCGCCGCATCGCCCCGAAGCTCGCCGCCTCCACGCTTACAGACCCCGCTATTGCTGCACTGCAGCAATAGCGGGTTACGGTATCATGATCCGATATGCATAGAGAATTGCGATTGAAATACCCAGAATGACCCTAAACTACCCAGAATGTCGCACCTCAAGTCCAATCCGCACGTGATTTCGGATCTCGCGCCGGGTCATTCTTGATAGAGATGTTCTATCGCAACATCCCACAGCTGGCTTGATCCCGCCTCCCGCTGTGCGATCCTCTTTTGAAACGATCACAAGAGGGGGCGGCGCATCGCGCGGCTCCCGGTTTCAAAAGGGTGGAAGCGATGGCGGTCCATGAACCGTGGAGCACCGAGCGCGCAGCGCAGGTCATTCAGGAGCACCGCCATCTGGATGGCGCGGCGATGCCGATGCTCCACGCGCTCCAGGACACCTTCGGCTTCGTTCCCGAGCCCGCGGTGCCGATGATTGCCGAGAGCCTCAATCTCTCCCGGGCCGAAGTGTGGGGCGTCGTCACCTTCTACCACGACTTCCGCCGCGAGCCGGCCGGCCGCCATGTGGTGAAGCTGTGCGCAGCGGAAGCCTGCCAGTCCATGGGCAGCACGGCGCTCGCCGCTTATGCGGAGGAGAAGCTCGGCGTCGCCATGGGCGAGACCTCGGCCGACGGCCGGGTGACGCTGGAGCCCATCTATTGCCTGGGCCTGTGCGCCTGCGCGCCCTCGGCGCTGGTGAACGGCCAGCTTCTCGGCCGCCTTGACGCGGCCGCCATCGATGAGATCGCGCACGACATCGCCCGCGACGGCGCGAAGGAGATGGCCCGGTGAACCGCCCCCGCATCTTCGTCCCCAACGACGCCACCGCCGTCGCCTGCGGCGCCGACCGTGTCTTCCGCAAGCTGGAAGCGGCCCTGGCCGCCCGCGGCGTCACCTACGAGGTCGTGCGCAACGGCTCGCGCGGGCTGTTCTGGCTGGAGCCGCTGATCGAGATCGAGACCCCGGCCGGCCGCGTCGGCTACGGGCCGGTGAAGCCGTCCGACGTGGAGGGCCTGCTGGAGGCCGGATTCCTGAACGGCGCGCCGCACCCGCTGTGCGTGGGCCTGGTGGAAGAAATCCCGTTCCTCAAGAAGCAGACGCGACTCACCTTCGCCCGCTGCGGCATCATCGATCCGCTCTCGCTCGACGACTACAAGGCCCATGGCGGCTACAAGGGCTTCGAGCGCGCCGTGGCGCTCGGCCCGGCGGCCACCGTGGAAGAGGTGTTCGAGAGCGGCCTGCGCGGCCGCGGCGGCGCGGGCTTTCCCACCGGCATCAAGTGGCGCACCGTCGCCGCTGCCCCGGCGGACCAGCGCTACATCGTCTGCAACGCCGACGAGGGCGACAGCGGCACCTTCGCCGACCGCCTGATCATGGAGGCGGACCCGTTCTGCCTGATCGAGGGCATGACCATCGCCGGCCTCGCGGTGGGCGCCACCAAGGGCTTCGTCTATTGCCGCTCGGAGTATCCGCTCTCCTACGCGGTCATGGAGCAGGCGATCGCCATCGCCCGCGCGGCGGGCCTGCTCGGCAAGAACATCGCCGGCTCGGGCGTCGACTTTGACATGGAGATGCGGCTCGGCGCCGGCGCCTATGTGTGCGGCGAGGAGACGGCGCTGCTGGACAGCCTGGAGGGCAAGCGCGGCGTGGTGCGCGCCAAGCCGCCGCTGCCCGCCCATAAGGGCCTGTTCGGCAAGCCCACCGTCATCAACAATTTGATCTCGCTCGCCACCGTGCCGGTGATCCTGGAAAAGGGCGGCACGTTCTACAAGGACTTCGGCATGGGCCGCTCGCGCGGCACCATGCCCATCCAGCTCGCCGGCAACATCAAGTATGGCGGCCTGTTCGAGACCGCGTTCGGCATCCCGCTCGGTGAGTTGGTCAACGACATCGGCGGCGGTACCGCCTCCGGGCGTCCGGTCCGGGCGGTGCAGGCGGGCGGGCCGCTCGGCGCCTATCTGCCCACCTCGCAGTTCGACACCCCCTTCGACTACGAGGCGTTCGCGGCCAAGGACGCGCTGATCGGCCATGGCGGCATCGTCGTGTTCGACGACACCGTGGACATGGCGCACATGGCGAAGTTCGCCATGGAATTCTGCGCCCATGAGAGCTGCGGCAAGTGCACGCCCTGCCGCATCGGCTCCACCCGCGGCGTCGAGACCCTGGAAAAGGTGATCGCCGGCGAGCGGCGCGAGGCCAATCTCGCCGTGCTGACCGACCTCTGCCAGACCATGAAGCTCGGCTCGCTCTGCGCGCTCGGCGGCTTCACCCCCTATCCGGTGCTGAGCGCCTCACCCACTTCCCGGGAAGACTTCGGCGCCGCCGCTCAGGCGTTCCGAGGACCCCGCCTGGCGCGCCGCAGCGCTCTACCGGTCCGGCGACTATGCGGCGCGGCGGAGGCTTCGCCCGCGCCCCCGGCGCCGACTACAATCGCGGCAACGCGCTGGCCCGCGCCGGCAAGCTGGAGGAGGCCATCGCCGCCTATGACAGGGCGCTGGAGGCCGACCCGAAGCACCAGGACGCCGCCTACAACCGCGAGCTCCTGCGCAAGCTGCTCGAAAAGGAAAAGGACGAGCAGCAGAAGCAGCAGGGTGGCGGCGGCCAAGGGGGCGGCCAGGGTGGCGGACAGGGCGGCGGCCAGGGCGGCGGCGGTCAGGACAAGAACAGCCAGCAGGGCCAGAACGACCAAAAGGACAAGAACAGCCAAGGCAAGGAAGGCCAGCCGAAGCCGGACCCGGCCAAGGACCCGCAGAAGCAGGGCGGCGACCGCAAGCCCCCGGACAGCGCCCAGGACAAGAAGACCGACGGCAAGGACCCGGACAAGAGGGAGCCCGGCAAGGACCAAGCGGACCAATCCCCGCCCAAGCCGGAGCCCCCCAAGCCCGAGCCGCAGAAGCCCGACCCGCAGAACGGCCAGAGCCGGCGAAACCCAGCCGCCCAAGCCGC
>NZ_JBNFNU010000306.1:0-5287 GCF_057364445.1 Xanthobacter sp. BG11Y11_SDJG | reverse complement strand
GTCCTCGCCGGGGCGTTCGCGGCGCTCGCCATGCCGCCGCTCGGCGCCTGGCCGGCTCTGGCGGTGAGCTTCCCGGTCCTGGTGCTGCTTCTGGACGGCGCCCACGGCGCCGGCCCACTGACGGCGCGTCTTCGCGCCGCCGCGACCGTCGGCTGGTGGTTCGGCTTCGGCTATTCCTCGCCTCCCTGTGGTGGATCGGCGCCGCCTTCCTGGTGGAGGCGGAGGTGTTCGGCTGGCTGCTGCCGTTCGCCGTCATCGCCATGCCCGCCGGCCTCGCGCTCTTCACCGCCCTCGGCGCGGTGCTGGCGCTCTTGGCCTGGAGCCGCGGTCCGGAGCGCATCTTCGCGCTCGCCGCCGGCCTCACCGCCAGCGAATGGCTGCGCGGCCACGTGCTCTCGGGCTTTCCCTGGAACACGTTCGGCTATGCGGTGGCGCAGGACCCGGCTCTGATGCAGAGCGCGGCGCTGTTCGGCGTCTACGGCCTCACCTTCTTCGCGCTGCTGCTCTTCTCGGCGCCGGTTCTGCTGCTGAAGCCGCGGCCGCTCGCGCTGGTTCTGGCCGGCGGCGCGGCGATGACACTGGTGGCGGCCGTGCTGTGGGGGGAGGCACGCCTTGCCGCCCACCCAGCGGCACCGGTGGCGGGGGTGCGCCTGCGCATCATGCAGCCGAACCTGGCGCAGGACGAGAAGTTCGCCTACGGGCGCAGCAAGGACATTCTCGCCCACTATCTCAACCTGAGCGCGCGGCCTTCGGCCACCTATCCGCGCGGCCTGGACGACGTGACCGTGCTGGTCTGGCCGGAATCCGCCTTTCCCTTCATCTATGAGCGCGAGCCCTGGGCGGCGGAGGCGATCGCCGCGGCGCTGCCGGAGAACGTCACCCTCGTGACGGGTGCGGTGCGATACGACACCCCCCGAAAGGGCAGGTGTCCCCGTTCTTCAATGCCATTCGGGTGATCGACCATCAGGGGCGGGTGCTGACCAGCACCGACAAGGTCCATCTGGTTCCCTTCGGCGAGTATCTGCCATTCCAGGCAGCCCTCGAGGAACTCGGACTGGAACAACTTACCCGTGTACGTGGTGGCTTTTCATCGGGTTCGTCCCTAAGTCCGCTTTCGGTGCCCGGCCTGCCGCTGGCCTCGCCCCTGGTCTGCTACGAAATTATCTTTCCTGGAAAGGTTATTCCGCAGGGTCAGCGGCCGGGCCTTCTCCTCAATGTGACCAACGACGCCTGGTTCGGAAACACGCCCGGACCCTACCAGCACTTCGCTCAGGCGCGGCTGCGCGCGGTCGAGGAGGGCCTGCCTCTGGTGCGCGCAGCGAACACCGGCATCTCCGCAATCGTCGATCCACTGGGGCGTATCGTCGCAGGCTCGGCTCTGGGCGAGGAGGCGCTGGTGGACGGCTGGCTTCCCCAGCCGTTGGAAACGGTTCCAAGCGCCGCGACGGCGGGTCCGCTGACGGCGATTTGTCTCATTCTCTCAGGATTTGTCCTGGCACTGATTCCCCGCCGACTCCGCTTTGCACGCAAAAGTTGATCGACGCTCGGTCGTTGTATCCCTATGTTCGCCAGCAATCAGGGCAGCCTTCGCAATGCGAAGTAATGCGTTTCTCTTTTCCGACGTAGCCGGGGAGACCATGGCCAAGAAGGCGCCTAACCCTATTGACAAGCATGTTGGCGCGCGTGTGCGCATGCGTCGCATGATGGTTCAGATGAGCCAGGAGAAGCTGGGCGAACACCTCGGCATCACCTTCCAGCAGATCCAGAAGTATGAGAAGGGCACAAACCGGATCGGCGCCAGTCGTCTCCAGCAGATCTCGACTGTCCTCGGTGTCCCGGTGGCGTTCTTCTTCGAGGGTGCGCCCTCGGTCGGGCCGGAAGTCGATGGCGTGACGGAAAGTCACTCGCCCGCCTATGTGGCAGACTTTCTCGCGACTTCGGACGGTCTGGCTTTGACGCGCAATTTCATGCGCATTCCGGACGCAAAGGTGCGGCGCAAGATCGTCGACCTCGTGACCGCCATCGCCGGAGAGCACGAGGCCTGATCCGTTCGTTTTGACGAACGAATCGGCCGCCTTGATCTTGACCGGCCAATCCCGCGCTGCGAAAACGGCGACATCGCCTCGCGGCGCGGGCGCAATTGGGGTCACGACATGGCACGCCAAAACTACCTGTTCACCAGCGAATCGGTTTCCGAAGGCCACCCCGACAAGGTCTGCGACCGCATCTCCGACGAGGTGGTGGATCTGTTCTTCGGCACCGCGCTGAAGGAAGGCATCGACCCGGCGCAGGTGCGCGTCGCCTGCGAGACGCTGGCCACCACCAACCGCGTGGTGATCGCCGGCGAGACCCGCGGCCCCTCCTCCATCACCGAGGACGCAATCATCGAGGTCGCCCGCAAGGCGGTGAAGGACATCGGCTACGAGCAGGACGGCTTCCACTGGGAGAAGTCGGACGTGGAGGTGCTGCTGCACGGCCAGTCCGCCGACATCGCCCAGGGCGTGGACATCGCCGGCAACAAGGACGAAGGCGCGGGCGACCAGGGCATCATGTTCGGCTATGCCGTGCGCGAGACCCCGGAGCTGATGCCGGCGCCCATCTTCTACGCCCACAAGATCCTGAAGGACCTCGCCGCGGCCCGCCATTCGGGCGCCGCCAAGCAGCTCGGCCCGGACGCCAAGAGCCAGGTCACGGTGCAGTATGAGGGCGGCAAGCCGGTGGGCGTGACGCAGATCGTGCTGTCCACCCAGCACCTCGACGAGAGCATGACCTCCAAGGACGTGCAGGCGCTGGTGGAGCCCTATATCCGCAAGGCGCTGCCGGACGGCTGGATCACCGACGGCACGCTCTGGCACGTGAACCCCACCGGCAAGTTCGTCATCGGCGGCCCCGATGGCGACTGCGGCCTCACCGGGCGCAAGATCATCGTCGACACCTACGGCGGCGCGGCGCCGCACGGCGGCGGCGCCTTCTCGGGCAAGGACCCGACCAAGGTGGACCGCTCGGCCGCCTATGCCGCGCGCTACCTCGCCAAGAACGTGGTGGCGGCGGGCCTTGCCGACCGCGCCACGATCCAGCTCGCTTATGCCATCGGCGTCTCCGATCCGCTCGCGGTCTATGTGGACCTGCACGGCACCGGGCAGGTGGACGAGGCCAAGGTGGAGAAGGCGCTGCGCGAGGTCATGAACCTGCGCCCGCGCGGCATCCGCGAGCATCTCGGCCTTACCAAGCCGATCTATGCCCGCACCGCGGCCTACGGCCATTTCGGCCGCGCGCCCGACGCCGAGGGCGGCTTCTCCTGGGAGAAGACCGACCTCGCCGACGCGCTGAAGACCGCGCTCGCCTGATTGTCCCTTATTCCGAACGCACCATGGCCGGGCCCCGCCCGGCATGGTCGTTCAGGGGACCTGCACGGGGCGCCGCCGGCGGAACGCCACGGGCCAAATCCCGCCCGATTCCGTAGGGTCCCGACACAACCCGTTCCGCGCGCCGCCGCCATCCGTTCCGACTGAGCATGCCGACCCGCGATCCGAAGACCGCCGACACCGAACCCCGCAGCGCCTTCTTCGGCCGGCGCGTGGGCAAGACGCTGCGCGGCCAGCAGCAGGACGCCATCGCCCGGCTGCTGCCGGCCCGCCGCTTCGCGCTTGAAGACGCCGCCGACCCGGCCACCCTGTTCGCGCATCGCCCGCGCGAGATCCGGCTCGAGATCGGCTTCGGCGGCGGCGAGCACCTCATCGCCCATGCGGCACGGCGGCCTGAGGCCGGCTTCATCGGCGTCGAGCCGTTCCTCAACGGCATGGCGCGCATGCTGGTGGACCTGGAGCAGTCGGGCCTCGCCAACATCCGCGTCATCGACCTCGATGCGGCGCTGGTTCTGGCGCGCCTGCCGGCCGGGAGCCTTGCCGGCGCAGATCTGTTCTATCCCGACCCCTGGCCCAAGCGCCGGCACTGGAAGCGGCGGTTCGTCAATCCGGAGAACCTCGATCGGCTCGCCCGCGTCCTCGCGCCGGGCGCGGAATTCCGCTTCGCGTCCGACGTGCCGCATTATGTGGGCTGGACGCTGGCCCAGGTGCGGCGGCACGGCGCCTTCCGCTGGACCGCCCGCACGGCGGCAGACTGGATGACGCCCTATCCGCACTGGAGCGGCACCCGCTACGAGCAGAAGGCGCGGGCGCAGGGGCGCACGCCCACCTACCTCACCTTCGTGCGGACCTGAGGCGCTCGGGCCGGCGGCGCCGCGGGGCGGGTGCTCCCCGGGCGTCCTTTTCCTGTCGACGGCCGGGCCATGCGCGCTGACACGGCGCCCCGCGCCCTTTAGCCTCGCCGCCCATGACCGCGCACACGCCCGCCCCCGCTCCCGCCGCCCCGCCCGCCAAGGCGGAGGAGGCGCGCGTCACGCCCATGATGGCGCAATACATGGAGATCAAGGCGGCGAACCCGGACAGCCTCCTGTTCTACCGAATGGGCGACTTCTACGAGCTGTTCTTCGAGGAC
Source organism: Xanthobacter sp. BG11Y11_SDJG (assembly GCF_057364445.1). NCBI lineage: Bacteria > Pseudomonadati > Pseudomonadota > Alphaproteobacteria > Hyphomicrobiales > Xanthobacteraceae > Xanthobacter > Xanthobacter sp. BG11Y11_SDJG. The sequence continues at coordinate 790 of NZ_JBNFNU010000306.1, read as the reverse complement.
GCGGAAGCCGCCTCGCGCGCCCTCGGCATCGTCCTCACCAAGCGCGGCAAGCATCTGGGCGAGGACATCCCCATGTGCGGGGTGCCGATCGAGCGGTCGGAGGAATATCTCCACAAGCTGATCGCGCTCGGCTTCCGGGTGGCGGTCTGCGAGCAGCTGGAGGACCCGGCCGAGGCGAAGAAGCGCGGCCCGAAGAGCGTGGTCAAGCGTGACGTGACGCGCCTCGTCACCCCGGGCACCCTCACCGAGGACGCGCTGCTGGACGCCCGGCGGGAGAACGTGCTCGCCGCCCTCGCCCGCACCGGCGCCTCGGGCGCGGACTTCTCCTACGCCATCGCCTTCACCGACATGTCCACCGGGGCGTTCCGGGTGATCGCCACCGGCGCCGAGGCGCTGGCCGGCGACCTCGCGCGCATCGACCCGGCCGAGCTTCTCGTCTCCGACGCGCTCTATGAGGATGCCCACCTCAAGGCGATCCTGCGCGAGCTGCCGGCGGTGACGCCTTTGCCGCGCGCCTCCTTCGATGGGGCGAGCGCGGACAAGCGCCTCGCCGCCTTCTTCGGCGTCGCGGCGCTGGACGGGTTCGGCGCCTTCACCCGCGCCGAACTGACCGCCGCCGCCGCGGTGGTCGCCTATGTGGAGCGCACCCAGCTCGGCGCCCGGCCGGTTCTGGCGCCGCCGCGCAAGGAGGCGCAGGACGGCGTCATGGCGATCGACGCCGGCACCCGCGCCAATCTGGAGCTGGTGCGCACCACCTCCGGCGAGCGGCGCGGCGTCGCTGCTGGCCGCG
>NZ_JBNFNU010000305.1:0-5294 GCF_057364445.1 Xanthobacter sp. BG11Y11_SDJG | reverse complement strand
CGAGCGCCAGCGCCGCCACCTCGCGAGGGGCGCCCTGGTTCAGCATGGACGAGAAGCGCGCGTCGATGCGCCGGCGCAGCGCGTCGCGCTGCGCCACCAGCACGAGGCGCACGCAGTCCTCCGGCGCCAGAAGGGGCGGCTGCGCGTCCGCCTGCCATTGGGCGAGCGGGCGGCCGGTGGCCTCCAGGACCTCCAGCGCCCGCAGCACCCGCTGGCGTCGTTCACGTTGAGCCGGGCGCCGGTTTCCGGGTCGCGGGCGAGAAGCCGCGCATGGAGGGCAGCATTGGCCTCGCCCTCGGCCCAGCCCCGCACGCTTCGCGCACCTCGGGTGGGATGGGCGGCACGCGCGAGGCCCTGCGTGAGGGCGCGGAAGTAGAGTCCGGTGCCGCCCACCAGGATCGGCGTGCGCCCCTCGGCGCGGGCCGAGGCGATCGCGGCCGTGGCGTCCGCGGTCCAGCGGCCCACCGAATAGTCGGTGTCGGCGTCCACATGGCCGTAGAGCAGGTGCGGCGCGCGGTCGAGATCGGCGACCGATGGACGCGCCGTGATGAGGGAAAGATCGCCGTAGACCTGCATGGAATCGGCATTGATCACCACGCCCCGCGCGTCCGCGCCGAGGCGCTCGGCGAGGGCCAGCGCGAGCGCCGACTTGCCGCTGGCCGTCGGACCTGCGATGAGCACCACCTTCGGCGCCTTCTGCCGCCTCACCTTTTGACGCTCCGGTTGTTCCATGGCCCTGGTCGCGACGCTCATCTCCAATCCTGCCGCCCCCGCTCTCACCGCGGAGGCGGAGCAGATCGCCCGCTCCGTTCTGCCGCAGGCGGAGGAGGCCGTCACCCTCTGGCCCGAGGTGGCGGCTGACATTCCGTTCCTGCCGCCGCTCGGCGCCGATCCCGGCCCGTTCGAGGACAGGCTGCGGGAGGCGCTCACCGGCCATGCCCTCGATGTGGTGGTGCAGGGGCGCACCGGCCGGCGCAAGCGATTGTTCCTCGCCGACATGGATTCCACCATGATCGGCCAGGAATGCATCGACGAACTGGCGGACTTCGTCGGCCTCAAGGCCCATGTGGCCGCCATCACCGAGCGCGCCATGCGCGGCGAGATCGCCTTCGAGCCGGCGCTGCGTGAGCGCGTCGCGCTGCTGCGCGGGCTGGAGGCGAGGGTGGTGGACGAGGTGCTGGCCGAGCGCATCCGCCTCACCCCCGGCGGCCCGGAGCTGGTCGCCACCATGAAGGCGAACGGCGCCTATGCCGCCCTCGTCTCGGGCGGCTTCACCCTGTTCACGGGCGAGATCGCCGCGCGCATCGGCTTCGACACACACCGGGCGAACGAGCTGCTGCTGGAGGCGGGGCGCCTCGTCGGCGCGGTGGCGGAGCCCATCCTCGGCCGCGAGGCGAAGCTCGCGTCGCTGGTCGAGCTGCGCGACCGGCTGCACCTCGCCCCGTCCGAGACCATGGCGGTGGGCGACGGAGCGAACGACCTCGCCATGCTCGGCGAGGCGGGCCTCGGCGTCGCCTTCCACGCCAAGCCGGCGGTGGCGGCGGCGGCGCGGGCGCGCGTCGACCACGGCGACCTCACGGCGCTTTTGTTCATGCAGGGCTATCACCGCGACGAGATCGTCGGGGCGTAGGGCTCAGAGCGAGAAGCTGGTGCCGCAGCCGCAGGAGGAGACGGCCTGCGGGTTCTCCACCCGGAACGAGGCGCCGATCAGGTCGTCCACGAAATCGAGCCGCGAGCCGGCGAGATAGTCGAGCGAGACCTTGTCCACCAGAACCGTGGCGCCGTCCTTCTCGATCACCAGATCGTCGGCGCCCTTCTCGCGCGTCACGTCGAAGCGGTACTGGAAGCCCGAGCAGCCGCCGCCTTCCACGCTCACGCGCAGCACGCTGCCCGGCGCCTCGCCGGCGAGAATTTCCGCGATGCGCTGCGCCGCGCTCTCGGTGACGGCGAAGGGGATGGTCTCGGGGTGCGTCAGGGTGTCCATGGCATCGACTTTACGGGTTGAAGCTGGCATTGCGCCATAGGTAAGAGCGCGGGGCGCCGAATTCAAAGGGGGAGGACCATGGCGGTTTCCGGCGCGCGGCCCATGGCGGCCTATGCGAGCGACGCCACGAAATCGCGCGGGCGCCTTTTTCCCGAGGCGGACATGCCGCCGCGCAGCGCCTTCCGCCGCGATTGCGACCGCATCATCCATTCCACCGCCTTCCGCCGGCTGAAGCACAAGACGCAGGTGTTCGTCTTCAACGAAGGCGACCATTTCCGCACCCGTCTCACCCACACCCTGGAGGTGGTGCAAGTGGCGCGCTCCATCGCCCGGGCGCTGGGGCTCGACGAGGACCTCGCGGAGGCGCTGGCGCTGGCGCATGATCTCGGCCACCCGCCGTTTGCCCATGCGGGCGAGCGCGCGCTCGACGCGTGCCTCAAGGACCATGGCGGCTTCGACCACAACGCCCAGTCGCTGCGCGTCGTCACCCGGATCGAGCGGCGCTATGCGGATTTCGACGGGCTGAACCTCACCTGGGAGACGCTGGAAGGCATCGCCAAGCACAACGGCCCGCTCACCGACCGAGAGGGCCGCGGGATCGGCCGCTATGCGGGCGGGCTGCCGCATGCCATTCGCGTGCATTCCGGCCTGCAGGACCTCGAATTGTGGAGCCATGCCGGCCCCGAGGCCCAGGTGGCGGCGCTCGCCGACGACATCGCCTATGACGTGCACGACCTCGACGATGGCCTGCGGGCCCGTCTGTTCGCCGTCGACGATCTGAAGGACCTGCCGCTGGTGGGCGCGGCGCTCGCCGAGGTGCGCGGGCGCTATCCCGGGCTTGATGTGCCGCGCACCGTGAACGAGGTCATGCGCCGCCTCATCACCCGTCTGATCGAGGATGTGGTGGACGAGACCTCGCGGCGGGTCGAAGCCTCCGGCGTCGCCCGCGCCGCCGACGTGCGGGCGCTCGGCCGCCCGCTCGTGGCCTTCTCCGACGCGGTGCGGGAGAAGGAGACGGCCATCAAGGGCTTCCTCTTTCCGCACATGTACCGCCACGCGCGGTGGTGCGCATCATGGGTGATGCGCAAGGCGTGATCCGCGACCTGTTCGCCCATTTCACGGCGCAGCCGCGCGACATGCCGCCCTCCTGGCAGGACGACCTCGATGTCTCCGACACCCCGCGTTTGACCCGGCGCGTCGCCGACTACATCGCCGGCATGACCGACCGCTACGCCCTCGACCAGCACGCCCGCTTCTTTGACTCGACGCCGGACTTGCGTTAGGCGCCCCGGCGACCAACCCGATCGGACCCATATCCATGAACGTCTACGCGATCTTCGCCGATCACGTGCGCGAAGCCGTCGCCGCCCTCGTCGCCGAGGGGCAGATCTCCGGCACGCCGGACCTCTCCCGCGTGGTGGTGGAGCCGCCGCGCGACGCGAGCCACGGCGACCTCGCCACCAACGCCGCCATGGTGCTGGCGAAGGAGGCGGGGGTGAAGCCGCGCGAGCTGGCCGAGCGCATCGCCGCGCGCCTTGAGGCGCTGCCGTTCGTGGCGAAGGTGGAGGTGGCGGGGCCGGGCTTCATCAACGTCGCGCTCGATGCCGGCTTCTGGCCCAAGGTGCTGATCGCGGTGCTGGGGGAGGGGCTCGACTTCGGCCGCTCCACGCTCGGCGGCGGCGAGAAGGTGAACGTGGAATACGTCTCCGCCAACCCCACCGGCCCCATGCATGTGGGCCACTGCCGGGGCGCGGTGTTCGGCGATGCCATGGCGCGGCTTCTCGCCTTCGCCGGCTATGCGGTGACCAAGGAATACTACATCAACGACGCCGGCGCGCAGGTGGACGTGCTCGGCCGCTCCGCCTATCTGCGCTACCGCGAGGCGGTGACGGGGGAGCCGTCGGAGATTCCGGACGGGCTCTATCCCGGCGACTATCTCGTGCCCGTGGGCCAGTTGCTGGCGCAGATGCACGGCGCCGCCTTCCTGGAGGCGCCCGAGAGCGAGTGGCTGCCGATCTTCCGCTCCTTCGCCATCGGCCAGATGATGGAGATGATCCGCGCCGATCTGATCGCCCTCGGCATCGAGTTCGACGTGTTCTCCTCCGAGCGCGCGCTCTCGCAGGGGCCGGTGGACAAGGTCGGCGCCACCATCGAGGCGCTGCGCGCCACGGGCGAGGTCTATGAGGGTCGCCTGCCGCCGCCCAAGGGCGCCCCCATCGAGGATTGGGAGGACCGTGAGCAGACCCTGTTCCGCTCCACCGACTTCGGCGACGACGTGGACCGGCCGCTGAAGAAGTCCGACGGCAGCTACACCTACTTTGCCGGCGACATCGCCTACCACAAGGACAAGGTGGAGCGCGGCTTCCTCAGGATGATCGACGTCTGGGGCGCCGACCACGGCGGCTATGTCAAGCGCATGCAGGCGGCGGTGAAGGCGGTGTCGGGCGGCAAGGCGAGCCTCGACGTGGAGCTGATCCAGCTGGTGCGCCTGTTCCGCAACGGCGAGCCGGTGCGCATGTCGAAGCGGGCGGGCTCGTTCGTCACGCTGCGCGACGTGGTGGAGGAGGTGGGCCGCGACGCGGTGCGCTTCATGATGCTGTTCCGCAAGAACGACGCGCCGCTGGATTTCGACCTCGCCAAGGTGATCGAGCAGTCGCGCGAGAATCCGGTCTTCTACGTGCAGTATGCCCATGCCCGGGCCAAGTCGATCCTGCGCAATGCACTGGAACAGTTCGCAGATCTGCCGCAGGAGCCGGCCGCGTTCGCAGCGGCGGACCTGGAGCGGCTCGACGACGAGGGCGAGACCGCACTCCTGAAGCGCCTTTCGGCTTGGCCGCGCCTGGTGGAACAGGCGGCGAGCGCACGCGAGCCGCATCGGGTCGCATTCTATTTGCATGATGTGGCAAGCGATTTCCACGGCCAGTGGAACCGGGGAAAAGACCTGCCATATTTACGCTTCATTATGGAGAATGATCGACAGTTGACCTTGGCTCGCTTGGCCTTGGTTCACGGCGTGGCCACGGTGCTCGCCTCAGGTCTCAGGGTTCTGGGGGTGGAGGCCGTCGACGAGATGAAGTGACCTCTCGTCCCCTGGCCCGGATCGCCGGCTCTGCCGGCAACCGAGCCGCCGGGCGGGGCGGACAACAGCACATCGAGGCGACATGGTCGAGGAAAGCAGGTTCCGCTACCGGCGTGACGACGGCATGGCCGGCGCAGGGTCCGCGACGGACGCGCGCTATGCGCGGACGGTGTCCACGCGCACGCCGGCACCGGACGTGCGCGGCGTCGACCGCGCCGATGCGGCCGCGCG
>NZ_JBNFNU010000304.1:0-5296 GCF_057364445.1 Xanthobacter sp. BG11Y11_SDJG | reverse complement strand
GGCTCCCCGGTCGCCGGGTTCTCGCGCGCGACGGAGCGGCGGCGCCGCAGTCCGCTCGCCCGCGCACGCGCGTCACTTCCGCGCCGGATCTCGTGCAGCCGCACCATGGGACAGTCCGCAGAATTGGAAGGCCCCGTCTCCAGGCCCTGCGAACTGTCTAGAGGATGCGAATTTTCCTTTCAATCGCAGTATTTTAGAAGATATCCAAGAAATCGCGCAACACATTGATGACGAGATGTATCGTCGGTCGCCGCGCGCATGATTGTAATCGGTATAAATCTTTCCCGGACCGGCGCAGGGCTCAGTTGCGCAGCGCCGACGTCCCGTCGATCACCGCCGGATAGGGCAGTTCCGTCACGAGCTTCGCGCTCGGCGCCGTCTGCGCGAAGATGGCGCGAGGTCGATGGTCAGATAGGTCAGCCGGTGGGCATAGTCGGAGATCGTCAGCGTGTTGTTGGTCAGGTCCTTGATCGAAACCCACTGGGTGTAGTCGGAGATGAGCTGGCCGCCCTCCTTGCTCTGGGCGATGCCGATGGGGATATCGACCGTATTGAGGATGTGGCCGATGGCCTGGCGCGCCTCGGCGCCGGTCTTGGGCGGGGCGATGAAGTGGCGCAGGAAGGCCGCGCGCACGAAGCGCGCCGGCGGCGAGTAGTCGCCCGGCATGCCCAGCAAGCCGCCGCCCTGGCCGATGGCGGTCACGTTCGCCGTGCCGATGTTGCGCTCCGACACTCCGACCGTGGAGAGGTTCAGATAGTTGCGCAGGTTGATGAGGTGCCAGTCATAGGTCGGCGCATTGGTCAGCACGTGGGCCACATTGTCGTGGATGCGCAGTTCCCCGCCCACATATTCCACCACGATCCCGGCGCCGCTGCGGTCGGTGAACACCATGTGGATGGTCGGCGGCGTCGGGCCGCTCGGCAGCGAGGGATCGGCCCACACCTTGATGCCCGGCAGCGCCGCGCGCACCTCGGCGACGCTCGCATGCATGCCCAGCGCCCAGGCGCCGAAGCCGAGGATGGAGACGTAGCTCTTATCGGCCTTCGTCACCGCCTGATACTGCGTGAAGCCGGGCAGGAAGTTGGCGCTCATGCCGAGGCCGGCGGCGTTCTGGCCTTCCAGGAAGGCGCCGCCGGGAATGATCTCGGCGCTGATGCCCACCACCGGCTGCCTGGTCGCCACCTTCACCGGCGGCAGGCCGAGGTCGGACGGTGCGGTCAGGGTGAGCTCCGTGCCCTTGGGCAGGCTCTTGAGCGTCCACTTCATGTCGAACGCCCATTCCATGGTGCGCCCGGCGATGACGGTCTTGTCGGCGGCGACGATGTCGACGGCGGTGCAGGCGATCGCCTGCTGGAGGGAGGCGAAGACCATCAGGCCCGCCATGGCAATCCGCAGCATGAATTCCTCCGCCGTTTGGGCGCCGTTTCCCGGCGTTTCGCAGCCGCTCGCGGGCGTGATTGCTCATCCGCCCAGAGCCTGCTTCGCGTGCAATTCTAGCACTCGGCGGCGCGGTGGGCCACGGCCGAACATCGAGGCCCACCCACGATGCGGCGGCCCGGCGTCGCCCGCCGCGCCGCCGCACGCATTCACTGGCGCGGAATGCCCGAGGCGCGGATGAGATCGCCCCAGCGCGCATATTCCGCCTTGAGGAAGGCCGCGAACTCCCCCGACGGCATGGGCCACGGCACCGCGCCGATGGAATTGAAGCGCTTGCGCAGGTCCGGGTCCTTGAGAATCTCCATCAGCGCGTCGCTCATCTGCGTCACCGCCGGCTGGGGCGTGCCCTTCGGGAACACGGTGCCGAGCCACGCCGAGGCATGGAAGCCGGGGTAGCCCAGCTCGGCGATGGTCGGCACGTCCGGCAGGAACGGCAGCCGCTTCTCGGTGCACACCGCGATCAGGCGCGCCTTGCCGGCCTCCACCTGGGGCATGGCCACCGCCAGCGTGTCCATGGCGACGTCGATCCGCCCGCCCGCCAGGTCCAGCATCGCCGGCCCGCTGCCGGGATAGGGCACATGGAGGATGTCGATGCCCCCCGCCCGCTTCAGGTGCTCCATGCCGAGGTGCGAGAGCGTGCCGATGCCGGACGAGGAATGGGAGAGCTTGCCCGGGTTCGCCTTCGCGTAGGCCACCAGCTCGGCCAGCGTCTTGGCCGGCACCTGCGGGTTCACGATCAGCACCATGGGCAGGTCCGCCACGAGGGCGACGGGCGTGAAGTCGGTCAGGGTGTCGTAGCTCACCGACTTGTAGATGTGCGGGTTGGCGACATAAGAGGCGAGCGCGCCCAGGACCATCTGCGAGCCGTCCGGCTCGGCGCGGGCGAGCTGGGAGAGCGCGAGGCTGCCGCCCTGGCCCGGCTTGTTCTCGACCACCACCGCGCGGTCGAGCTTGGCCTGGAGCTTCTCGGCGAGGATGCGCGCCACCATGTCGGTGGCCTGCCCCGGCGGGAAGCCCACCAGAATGCGCAGGGGCTTGGTGTCGGCCCATGCCTGACTGAGGGGAAGAATTGCCGCGCAGGCGAGCATCAGGAAAAATCGGCGCATCAGATCACTCCCTGGATTTTTAGTTCTTTTATGTCTTCGTTGCCGAAGCCGAGTTCGCGCAGCACCTCTTCCGTATGGAAGCCGGGCGCCTCGCCCGCATGCGCGACGCCGCCGGGCGTGCGCGAAAACCGCGGCACCACGCCCTGCATGCGCACCTGGCCCAGTTCGCGGTCCGGCACCGTGACGATGGCGCCGCGGGCCACGAACTGGGGATTCTCCATCACCGCCTTGGCATCGTTCACCGGCGCGAAGGCGATGCCGAAGGCGTCGAGCCGCTGCTCCAGCTCGGCGAAGGGCAGCGTGCGCAGCGCGTCGGCGACGATGCCGTTGATCTCGCCGCGGTGGCGCACCCGGTCGGGATTGGTGACAAAGCGCGGGTCGGTCTTCAGCTCCGGCCGTCCGATCGCCTCGCACAGGCGCTCGAACAGGTTCTGCGAGGAGGCGGGGACCGAGACCCAGCGGCCGTCGGCGGTCTCGAAGATGCTGCTCGGGGCGGCATAGGTGTTGATGTTGCCCGAGCGGCGCGGCGATTGGCCCAGCTGGTCCTGCTGAATGATCACGAAGTCCATCGCCCGGAGCATCGCCTCCGACATGGAGCAGTCGATCTCCTGGCCTGGCCGGTCGGGCGACTGGGCGAGCTCGAGCAGGGCCGCGAGCACTCCGAGCGCGCCGAACAGGCCGCCGACGGCGTCGGAGACCGGGAAGCCGAGATGGAGCGGCGGCCCGTCCGCCTCCCCGCACAGATGGGTGAAGCCGCACAAAGCCTCGAACGCCGGGCAATCCCGGGCGGTCCCGGTAGGGTCCATCCTGGCCGAAGCCCGAGATGCGCAGGATGGTCAGGCGCGGGTTGAGTCCGTGCATCCACGCTTCCGTGAGCCCCCACCGGTCGAGCGTGCCGGGGCGGAAATTCTCGATCACCACGTCCTGGGCGGCGATGACGGGGGCGAGGATCTCCTTCGCCCGCGCGTGCCGCAGGTCGAGGCTGATGGTGCGCTTGTTGCGGTTCGTGACCTTCGACCAGAGCGAGATGCCGTCCTTGTGGGGCGGCAGCGCGCGCAGCGGATCGCCGGTGCCTGGCATCTCGACCTTGAGGATGTCGGCGCCGTAGTCGCCCAGCAGCGCCGCGCAGAGCGGGCCGGCGAACACGGTCGACAGGTCGAGCACGCGCAGGCCCTTCAGGGGACCTGTTCTCATCGGATTGATACTGCCCTTCGGGTTGTTCTTCGTTTCCACCCGAGGGGAAGGCTAGGAGATGCCGGGGTAGTCCGAAAAGTTATAAGTTGCTATCATCTGATCATGATCCTGGATCACCGCTTCGGCCGCCTGCGGTTCCGCGACCTCGAATTCCTGGTCACCTTGGCGCGCACCGGCAGCCTCCGGCGCGCGGCGCAGGAGCTGGGCGTAAGCCAGCCGGCGCTCAGCAAGACCCTACGCGAGATCGAGGATGGCTTCGGGGTGATGCTCTATGCCCGCGGCAGCGGCGGTCTGGAGCCGACGGCGGCGGGCACGCGGCTGGTCTCGGCCGCGCAGGTGATGCTGGCGGAACTCACCCATGCGCGGACCGCGGCCCGTGCGACGCTCGACCCGCCGCTGCGCGTGGGCGCCACCTCGGTGGTGGCGCTGGTGCTGCTGCCGGCGCTGGCTGAAGGCGCTCGGCGACTGGCCCGCGAGCATCACCGAGGGTGCGGTGCCGGGACTGCTCGACGCGCTCGACCGCGGCGACCTGGACGTGGTGGTCGCCATGTATCCGCTGCCCAACCGGCCGCCGGCCCCCTTCTCCCACCTGCGCCTGTTCCGCGACGACCTGATGGTGGTCGCCCGCCGCGGCCAGACCGTGCCGCACTTTTGGGCCGACCTCGCCGACTGCGCCTGGGTGCTGCCGCGGCCGCCGAGCCTGATCGGCAGCGCCATCGAGACGCGCTTCCTCGCCGAGGGCCTGGTGCCGCCGGTGCCGAAAGTGATGTCGGTGCATCCCGCCACCAACATGATGCTGGTGGCCGAGGGGCACGGCGTCGGCGCCATGCTGCGCTCGCTCTATGATGGCGCGGGCATGGCCGCGCGGCTCCAGGAAATCCCCGTCGTGCCGCGCCCCGAAGTGCCGCCCGTCTGCCTCGTCTACCGCAAGGCGCAGGAGGGCCAGCCGCGCATGTTGGCCTTGATCGCCGCCATGAAGCGGGTGATGGCGCAGGACGCCGCGGCGGGCGGGCTGATGCCCGGCTGAGCCGGGGCCCGCACCGGCGGCACCTGTCGCATCAATGTACCGCTAACGGCGCGGCAGCGTCCTCTGGTCGCTTTGGCGGCCCCCGGGAACTGCGATAAGGATCATTCCTCAACGGAAGCGCCGGGACGCACCCGCCCTGCGCGGCGGTCCAATCCGGCGCGATGGGGGGCTCCGTCCAAGGGCCGAACCGGCGGTCTGACAAGAAGCGTGGCGAGCAATGTATCCCGATGACACCTTGAGGAAGCTGGTTCTGCCGCTCATCCTCCTGACCGCGTTGCTGGCCTCGGCGGCCACCACGGGGCCGATGATGAAGCCGGCGCCGCTGCCTCAGCTCGATGCCAAGAGCCTCGCGGAGTGGCGCGACGCCTACGTGGCGGCCCAGCCTCTGCTCGGGCTCGGAAACTGAGCCGAAAGCGGATGCGCCCGACGGTGCCCTTCCGGCAGCGCCCCCGCTTCGCGCAAAACGTGATCGCCCAGCGGCGCGACCCGTCACGCCGGCGCCTGGCGGGCGTCCGGGTCCGCGAACGGCGGC
>NZ_JBNFNU010000303.1:0-5343 GCF_057364445.1 Xanthobacter sp. BG11Y11_SDJG | reverse complement strand
GTGGCCGGGCCGGCGGCGAGGGTCCAGCCGACGGTGGCCGCGAGCAGCAGGACCACCGCTGCGAGCCCGGGCATCGCCGGCAGCGGCTTTGGCTCCGTGACCGGTCCCGCTGCCCCAGAACAGCACCGAGCCCGCCCGCGCGAATCCGAAGGTCATGAGCAGGCTGGCGCCGAGGATGGCGGTCCAGATCCACGGCCAGATGGCGGAGGTGCGCACCGCTTCGAGGATCATCACCTTGCCGATGAAGCCGGACAGCGGTGGCAGGCCGACCAGGGCGATGGCGGCGAGGAAGAACAGCCCGCCGAGCAGCGTCTCGCCCCCCATCGCCGGCGCCGGGATCAGCCGGTCGCTGGCAGCGCCGCGCTGCTCCTGCACCATGCCGGCAATGAGGAACAGCGCCGCCCCGGCGAGCGTCGAGTGGACGAGATAATAGAGGCCTGCGGACAGCCCCTCCACATCGAACAGGCCGAGCGCGACGAGCAGCGTCCCCATGGAGGCGATGACGGCGAAGCGCTCAGATCGCGCAGCGTCCGGCTGCCGACGAGGCCGATCGTGCCCACCACCAGCGTCGCCAGCGCGGCGGGAATGACGAACGGGGCCGCCGCCAGCGCCAGGGGCCCCGCGCCGGCCCCGAAGACGAGGCCATAGACGCGGATGATGGCGTAGGCCCCGACCTTGGTCATGATCATGAACAGGGCGGCAGAGGGCGCGGACGTGCCGGCATAGGTGGCCGGCAGCCACCAGTGCAGCGGCACCAGCGCCGCCTTGGTGGCGAAGACGAGGAAGAGCAGCAGTGCGCCGGTCTTCAGCAAAGCGGCATCGGCCGGCTGGACCTGCGGCACCTTCACCGCGAGGTCCGCCATGTTGAGCGTCCCGGTGACGGCATAGATCAGGCCGACGCCCACCAGGAAGACGGTGGAGGCGAGAAGGTTGATGGCGACATACTGGAAGCCCGCCTTCAGCCGGCCCGGGCCGCCGCCGTGCAGCATCAGCCCGTACGAGGCGATCAGCATCACCTCGAAGAAGACGAACAGGTTGAACACGTCGCCGGTGAGGAAGGCGCCGTTTATGCCCATGAGCTGGAACTGGAACAGCGGGTGGAAATGCCGTCCGCGCCCGTCCACCCCGCCCGCCGCAAAGATGGCGACGCACCCGGCGAGCACGGCGGTGAGCAGCAGCATCGTCGCCGAGAGCCGGTCCAGCACCAAGGTGATGCCATAGGGCGCCGGCCAGTCGCCGAGCCGGTAGGCGCGGACCGTGCCGTCGGAGGCGAGCGCGAACAGGAAGACCGCGAGGGCGACGAGCAGCCCGGTTGCCGCCAGGGAGGCGATGCGCTGGCGCCGCAGATGGTGGCGCAGCGCCAGCACCAGGAAGGCGGCGGTCAGCGCCGGCAGCAGCACCGGCAGGATGATGGCCTGGTCGAGGGCGGAGACGGCAGGCGTCACGGCGCATCTCCCTTGTCGCCGCGCGGCGCGTCGAGGTGGGAGCTGTCCGACCCCGTTTCCAGGAAGCCGCGCAGCGCCAGGACGACGATGAGCGCGGTCATGCCGAACGAGATCACGATGGCGGTGAGCACCAAAGCCTGCGGCAGCGGATCGGTGTAGCCGGCCGCATCGGCCACGATCACCGGCGGGCGGTCGATGGCGAGGCGGCCCATGGCGAACAGGAAGAGATTCACCGCATAGGACAGGAATGTGAGGCCGAGGATCACCGGAAAGGTGTGCGCCCGGAGCACCAGATAGACCCCGACCGCCGTGAGGATGCCGATGCCGGCAGCGAGAAGAAGCTCCACGGCTCAGCCCTCCCGCGCCGGCGCGGCGGCCGGTTCGAGCCGGACATCCATGGGTTCCTGGCTCTCGGGGGGCGGGATCGATCCGCCGCGCGACCCGGGACAGCTGGGCCAGCGACAGCACCATCACGCCCACCACGGTGAGGAACACGCCGAGGTCGAACGCCATGGCCGAGGCGACCTCGAACTTGCCCACCACCGGCCACGTCAGATAGCCGAAGGTCGAGGTGAGGAATGGCCGTCCGAACAGGAAGGCGGCCACGCCGGTCAGGCCGGCAATGGCGACGCCGGCGCCGATATAGGATTGCGCATCCACCCGCATGCGCTCCGCCGCCCAGCCGTAGCCGGAGGCGATGTATTGCATGATGAGGGCGATGGCCACCACCAGGCCGGCGACGAAGCCGCCGCCCGGCTCGTTGTGGCCGCGCAGGAAGATGTAGGTGCCCACCACCAGCGACAGCGGCAGCAGCACGCGGGTCGCGACCACGAGGAGGAGGGGATGGGCGTCCTTCGCCTCCTCGTTGGGCAGCATCGCCTTGATGCGGCGCACGGCGGCGCCCTTCAGGGCCGGGTCGAGCAGGGCATAGATGGCGAGGGCGGCGATGCCGAGCACGATGATTTCGGCGAACGTGTCGTAGCCGCGGAAGTCCACCAGGATCACGTTGACCACATTGGTGCCGCCGCCGCCCGGCTTCGATTCGGCCAGGTAGTAGTCGGAGATGGAGACGCCGTCGCGGGTCATCACGCCATAGGCGAGGCCGGCGACCCCGAGGCCCGCAAGCCCGGCGAGCAGGCCATCGCGCCAGCGCACGGCGCGGCTGTCCTCCGGCGGGGTCGTCTTGGGCAGGAGGTTGAGGGCGAGCAGCAACAGGATGGTCGTCACCACGTCGACGGAAATCTGCGTCAGCGCGAGGTCGGGGGCGGAGAACTGGAGGAAGGCGAGGGCGACGATGACGCCGACCACGCCGGTGAGGATGAGCGCCGTGAGCCGGTCGCCGTGGCGCAGCAGGACCATGCCGCTGGCGAGGAGAAGCGTCAGGAAGGCGGCCGCCGCCGGCGTGCTCACCGGCAGCAGGGGACGGCTTCCCGCGCCATGGGTGGCGCTCCAGAAGCCGTAGCCGCCGACCGCCACCAGCGTGGCGAGGCTCGCGCCGGCATAGCGCGGCAGCGAACCGTCCTGCACGGTCGCGACGGCACGGCGGCAGGCCACGACGAGGCCGGCGGCGATTGTCTCGAACATCGCTTTCGCGTCCGGGCGCGGCAGGCGCCGGCGCAGCGCGTCGGCGCGGGCCGAAGCCGAGCAGCAGCAGGGCGCCGCCGGCAAAGGCGACGAGGCTCATGACGAGCGCGGGGGTGAGGCCGTGCCAGAGCGCGAGATAATAGTCCGGCAGCGGGCCGCCGATCACCGCGCCGGCGGTGAGCGCCACCAGCGGGCCGGCGACCGCGCCGGGCAGGATGCCGATGGCGATCACCGGCACCACCAGGACGGCCACGGGCAGCCACATGCCCATGGGCGGATCGTGCGGGTGGTGGGGATAATCGTGCCGCGCCTTGCCGAGGAAGGTGCCGATGGCGAAGCGGGCCGAATAGGCCACCGAGAACAGCGCGGCCACCGTCGCCAGCACGGGGAACAGGAAGTCGAGGCCGAGATAGGCGGTGTGGGCGGCCTCCTCCAGCATCATCTCCTTGGAGAGGAAGCCGTTGAACAAAGGCACGCCGGCCATGGAGGCGGAGGCCAGCAGCGCCAGCGTGCCGGTCACCGGCATCAGCCAGACGAGCCCGCCCAGGCGGCGGATGTCGCGCGTACCCGTCTCGTGGTCGACGATACCGGCGCTCATGAACAAAGCGGCCTTGAAGGTGGCGTGGTTGACGATGTGAAACACCGCCGCCACCGCCGCCATGGGGGTGCCGAAGCCGAGCAGCATGGTCATCAGCCCGAGATGGCTCACCGTGGAGAAGGCCAGCAGCGCCTTCAGATCGTCCTTGAACAAAGCGATCACCGCGCCGATCAGCATGGTGGCGAGCCCCACCGGCGCGACGATGAGGAACCACGCCTCGGTGCCGGCGAGCACCGGCCACAGCCGGGCGAGCAGGAACACGCCCGCTTTCACCATGGTGGCGGAGTGGAGATAGGCCGAGACCGGGGTCGGCGCCGCCATGGCGTGGGGCAGCCAGAAGTGGAACGGGAACTGGGCCGATTTGGTGAAGGCGCCGAGCAGCACCAGTCCCAGCGCCGGCAGATAGAGCGGCGAGGCGCGCACCACGTCGCCCCGGGCGAGGATCTCGGACAATTGGTAGGACCCCGCCGCCTCCGCCACCAGCAGCAGCCCGGCGATGAGCGCGAGCCCGCCGCCGCCGGTCACCACCAGCGCCACGCGGGCGCCCTGGCGCGCGTCGGCGCGCTTGCGCCAGAAGCCGATGAGCAGGAAGGAGGTGAGGCTGGTCATCTCCCAGAAGACCAGCAGCGCGATGACGTTGTCGGACAGCACCACGCCCACCATCGCCCCCTGGAACAGGAGCAGATAGGCGAAGAAGCGCCCCATGGGGTCCTCGCGCGAGAGGTAATAGCGCGCATAGACGATGACCAGGAGGCCGATGGTGAGGATCATCGCCGCGAAGAAGAAGCCGAGCCCGTCCGCGAACACCGAGAAGGACAGGCCCATGGCCGGCACCCAGGCCACTTCCGCCTTGGGGATCTCGCCGGAGAACACGGCCGGCGCATGGCTCATCAGCAAAGCGAGGGCGAGCAGCGTGACGCCGCCGGTCGCCAGTGCGCAGGTGTTGCGGCCGGAGCGGATCACCAGCGGCGGCAGCAGCGCGCCGAGAAAGGGAACAAGAACAACCAGCAGCAGTGTCATGCGTTCGAGGCCTCGTCGCGCCTGCGGGATGTCAGGTGGAGGAGGCCGAAGCCCCTGGGGAAATCCGGCTCATACTGCCGCCAGCGAAGACGTTCGGGAAGCCGCCCTTGTTGGGACCACCCGCCACGCACAGCGTCTGGCGGCCACGCCGGAAGAGCTGGCCCCGCTTGGCGGCAACAGGGTCTTCATCAGCCTTGCACCTCCTCCTCAAGCGCGTGCCAGGACGCCGTGCGCAGCTCCCCGCCAAAATCGCTTCCTAGCACATAACGTAACGGCAATGCGATGCGCGCATGGCCGCGCCTTCAGGCGCGCCGAAAGCCCGGACGCGCGGTAAGCCGCTTCTCCACCTCGACGGTGATGAGAAGCGCGACACCGACCGCGCCGATCACCATCCCGTCGCCGAGGGAGAGCGGGCGGCTGCCGAACATCCGCTGGAACACCGGCACAGAGATGAAGGCGGGCTGCGCGACCACCCCCACCGCAATGCCGGTGAGCACGGCCCGCGTGCCGAGCGCGCCCTTCAGGGCGAGCGAGGTGCCATGCACGAATCGCACGCTAAAAAGGGTAACGTTCCATGGGCCAGCCGTCATACTCATCGATGGCCCTGAGTAGCCCGCCGAGGGCGACAGGGTCCGTGAGAGCCGCGCGGTGGACGACCTTCGGCCGCTCCAGGGCGTCCTTCAAAGGCGAGGTCGG
>NZ_JBNFNU010000302.1:0-5360 GCF_057364445.1 Xanthobacter sp. BG11Y11_SDJG | reverse complement strand
CTCGCGCGGCCGCCGCCCCCCGACCCGCTCCCGAGGAGACGCCGCAATGACCGCCCACCCCATCGCCGTCTCCACCGACGCCGGCCCTCTCGCCATCGACCATGCGGGCGACGCGGATGGAGCCGCCCTTGCCGCTCTGTGGGCGCGCGCCGGCCTCACCCGGCCGTGGAACGATCCGCTCGCCGACATCGCCCTCGCCCGGCGCGGGCCGCACTCCACCATCCTGGTGGCGCGGCAGGCCGAGGCCATCGCCGGCTCGGTGATGGTGGGCCATGACGGCCACCGCGGCTGGCTCTATTACCTCGCCGTGGAGCCGGCGCTCCAGGGCAAGGGCATCGGCCGCGCTCTGGCGCTGGCGGCCGAGGACTGGCTCAAGGGCGCGCGGTCCCCAAGCTGATGCTGATGGTGCGGCCGGACAATGCGCAGGTGCGCGCCTTCTACGCGGCGCTCGGCTATCAGGAGGAGGAGCGCATCGTCTTCTCCCGCCGGCTCGACGGGAACTGAGCGGGCGCAGGCCCTGCCGGCGATTGAGCCGGCGCAAAGCGCTACCGGGCCGACCGGAATATGGTATGCAAGGCGAAGCTCTGCGCGCCCGAGAGCACGCGCCGATCAGCTTGCGGTGCCAGCTGATCGGCGCGTGCTCTGCCAATAATTTAGAGGGCGATCCCCCGATCGAATTCAGTCGATTTGATCGGATCGCGCTCTGGAAGACAGCCCGAGGAAACGCCGCACCCATGTCCACGCTGCTCGTCACCCATCCGTCCGGCCTCGCCCACGCCACCCCGCCCGGCCATCCGGAGCGGGCCGACCGGCTGCGCGTCCTCGACCGCATCTTCGAGCAGGAGAAGTTCGCGAACTTGGTGCGCGACCTCGCCCCGCGCGGCGCGCGCGAGGACATCATCCGCGTTCATCCGGAAGACTTCGTCGACGCCATGGCCGAGGCGAGCCCGAAGGAAGGGCTGGTGCGCATCGATTCCGACACGCTGCTCTCGCCCGGCAGCTGGGAGGCGGTGCTGCGCGCGGTGGGCGGCGCCTGCTTCGCCGTGGACGAGGTGATGGACGGCAAGGTCTCCAACGCCTTCGTCGCCATGCGCCCGCCGGGCCACCATTGCGAGACGCGCCGGCCCATGGGCTTCTGCCTGCTCAACCAGGTGGCCATCGCCGCGCGCCATGCCCAGGCCAAATACGGCCTCGACCGCGTGGCGGTGATCGATTTCGACGTGCACCACGGCAACGGCACCCAGGAGATCTTCTGGGCCGACGACAGCGTGCTCTATTGCTCCACCCACCAGATGCCGCTCTATCCCGGCACCGGCGAGGTGAGCGAGACCGGCGCGGTCGGCACCATCGTCAACGCGCCGCTCGCCTCCGGCGACGACGGCGCGAAGTTCAAGGAGGCGATGGAGAGCCGCATCCTGCCACGGGTGGAGAGCTTTGCGCCGGACCTGATCCTGATCTCCGCCGGCTTCGACGCCCATGTGCGCGACCCGCTCGCCTCGCTGCGCCTCGTGGACACGGACTTCGCCTGGATCACCAAGCGGCTGATGGAGATCGCCGACAAGAAGTGCCAGGGCCGCGTGGTCTCGGTGCTGGAAGGCGGCTACGACCTGGAGGGCCTCGCCTCCTCCGCCGCCGCGCACGTCACCGCCTTGATGCGGGGGTGACGCCGGCAGGCCGCGCGCCTCAGTGGTGCTCGCCGGAGGGCAGATAGGGCCGCAGCGCGTGGGCGAGCTTGGCGGGCGTCAGCGACTGGAGCCACACCTGCCCCGGCCCCGAGAGCCGGGCGAGAAACAGGCCGTCGCCGCCGAACAGGATGTTCTTCACGCCGCGGATGGTGGTGATCTCGAAGCCCACGGTCTCCTCGAACATGCCCACATGGCCGGGATGCACCAAAAGGTCCTGGCCCTGCTTGAGCGTGTAGCTGACGATCTCGCCGCCCAGCTCCACGAAAGCCGGGGCCCTCCCCGGTGAGGTGCTGGAGCACGAAGCCCTCGCCGCCGAACACGCCGGCGCCGAGCGACTGCTGGAAGCCGATGGCGAGGCTGAGCCCCGCCGCGCCGGCGAGAAAGCCGTGCCGATGGATCAGCAGGCCCCGCCCCGCACTCACCTTCATCTCCATGATGGCGCCGGGCACGGTGGCCGCGAACGCGACCAGCGCCTCGCCGCCCTCGGCGGTGAACTCGGTCATGAACAGGCCGCCGCCGGACACCGCCCGGCCGATGGCGCCGAAGAAGCCCGAGGCGCCGCCGGTCGCCGTCGTGGTGCGCATGGCGACGTTGGAGGTCATCCAGGACAGCCGGTCCGGCTCGGCCAGCATGGTCTCGCCGGCCTCCAGCGTCAGGGTGAGGACCGGAAGGGTCGTGCCGGAAATCTCGCTGCGCATGGCCTGGGCTCTCCCATTCGGCGCTCGAGTGGCGCCGATGGTAATCTAGCACAGGCAAACGGTGCCCTGGAAGCGCCGCCTCACGCAGCACCGACGAAACGGGCGAGCTTGCCGAGCGTCTGCAGGCCCAGCTCGATGGCACCGAAGCCTTTCGCCGTCTGGAACTCCGCCTCGGAGCTGAACACCATGCCGAGCCTCACCGTGGTGGCGCCATCGCGCTCCTCGAAGGTGGCCCAGGCGTCGGCGTGCTTCGGCCCGTTCTCGCCCCACAGCAGCGCATAGGCGATCCGCTCCTGCGGCCGCACCTCGCCGTAGCGGTGATGGTTGGGGAAGACGGTGCCGTCGGGGGCGATCATGTCGAACACCCATTCGCCGCCGGCGCGAAGGTCGATCCGCTGGGTGCGGCAAGAGAAGCCGTCCGGTCCCCACCATTGCGGCAGCGTCTCGGGATTCATCCAGGCGTTCCAAACGAGGCTGCGCGGCGCGCGGATGACGCGCTCCAAAACCATGGTCCGCGCCGCGACGCCGGCGAGGTTGCCGAGCCCCGCCTCGAAACCCTGCCGGTAGCCCGCCGCCATGTTCGCGGCGAGCGACGACAGCTGCACCGTCACCACCAGCCGGCTGCGGGCATCCGAGCCGGAGAAGTCCGCCGTCACCAGCGCTGCCGATTGCGCCACGCCGCCGGCGGAGACCACCTCGTAATTCACGCTGCGTACCGCCGGCTCCAGCTCCAGCCAGCCGCATTCGCAGCGGATGTCGGGCGCGCCCGCGACCTTGCAGAGCGAGACTTCGCGCCCGCCGACGCGCGTGTCGGCCTCCAGGAACGCGACGCTGACGTCGGGTGTGGGCGCGGCCCCAGACCGCCCGCGCGGCGGGGTCGGTCCAGGCCTGCCACAACACGGGCAGGGGCGCCGCGACCTCGCGCGCGAAGGTCAGCGTCGCGAAGCGGCCGTCGGCGGGTTCGGCCGCCGCAGGGAGGGGCGCGGGGTTCGGCGTGGCGGTCATTCCTTGGGCTCCTTCATCGTGCGCGTGACCAATGCTTCCAGCCGGTCGAGCCGGCTTTCCCAGATGGCCCGCTGCGCGTCGAGCCAGGTCCGCGCCGGGGCGAACGCCTCCGGCACGATGGCGCAGGTGCGCACCCGCCCGTCCTTGGTGGAGGCGATCAGCCCCGCCGCCTCCAGAACCGAAAGGTGCCGCATCACGGTCGCAGGCTCAGGCCAGTGGGCCCGGACAGGTCCGTGACCCGCGCCGGTCCCGCGGCAAGGCGGGTCAGGATCGCCCGGCGGGTGGGATCGGCCAGAGCGTGGAATAGCAGGGACAGGTCCGGATCATGCTTAGCCATATCGCTAAGTATCATCGGCACGCCAGGCGCACAAGAAACACTTCGTCAACGCGCTAAGTTTCCTTTGGAGCGCCGCGTCGCAAGCCCCCCTTGAAAGACCCCTTTTGGAGGCCGGGACGGAGGCAAAACCGACTGGCGCGGCAAGGACACGGGCTGTCTTTGCCGCAGATCGGAGCGCCGCGTTCGCAGCGGCGGCAGGCGGCAACCGCCATCGGCGGATTTTCGGCCGCCTCCGCCTCGAAAGCGCCCCGGCGGCTTGCGGTTTTTTGTTGGGAATGATGATGTCGCCGGACGCCCCAGCGGCGCAAAGGTTCGTCCTCCAAGGTGCGTCACCCATGAAGTCCAACGGAGGCGCGCAGGGCGCCGTCATCGGCTTCCGCCTCCCGTGCCCGCTGCTCGCCGTGCTTGCATGTTTGGTCTGCGCCGCAGTCTGCATCACCCCGGCGCGCGCGGGAGAGGCTGATGACCGGCAGGGCGTCACCCTCACCTTCTTCAACGCCCCGGCCGAGGGTCAGCCGCTGCTGCGCCCGCCCACTTTGGGCCTGGCGGTGGGAAGCGGCGAGATCCACCGGGCGGTGCTCGACACCGGATCGACCGGCGTCGTGGTCTCGGCGTCCTCGATCCTCGACCTCGACGATCTGCCGGTGATCGGCCCGGGCCAGCTCACCTATACGAGTTCCGGCCGCATCATGCAG
The DNA here is from genome assembly GCF_057364445.1 of Xanthobacter sp. BG11Y11_SDJG. Classification (NCBI taxonomy): domain Bacteria; kingdom Pseudomonadati; phylum Pseudomonadota; class Alphaproteobacteria; order Hyphomicrobiales; family Xanthobacteraceae; genus Xanthobacter; species Xanthobacter sp. BG11Y11_SDJG. Next base: position 940 of record NZ_JBNFNU010000302.1, on the reverse strand, counting down.
GGCCGCTACGTCCTCTCGGCCGTCACCGTGATCGGCAAGAACGGCGCGGCGATCACCACACGGCCGATCCCGGTGCTGGCCGTGGAAAGCGTGAACTGCCTGGCCTCGGCCCGCAATTGCGAGCCGCGGGAGCAGCCCCGCGGCATCGCCATGCTCGGCGTCGGCTCGCGCGCGAGGCCGACCGCCAGACCGCCGGGACCCCCGACAAGAATCCGTTCCTCAATCTGCCCGCCATGGGCCGGCCGGGCAGTCCCGGGCCGATCGCGCGCGGCTACATCCTGGGCCGGCGGCACGTGCAGGTGGGACTGACGCCGGGCGACGTCGGAGCGCACTTCGTCACCACCCCGCTCACGCGCGATCCGCAGCGGGACGATTGGGCGCCGCCGCAGGCCTGTATCGCGGTGGCGCAGCGCATGCCGCCGGCGTGCGGAACCCTGCTGGTGGATACCGGCGTCACCGCCATGTACCTGTCGCTCCCCGATTCGCAGACCAGCGACCGGGAGATTCTGAACGCGCGCGGCGAGCCCCTCCTCGCCGACGGCGTCGAGCTGGCGATCCTGCCGCCGCCGGGCGCGAGCGCGCCGTCCTACCGCTTCGTCGTCGGCGATCCCTCGAACCCGGTGGCCCCCGAGCGGGTGGTGCTGGTGGGCGAAGGACGACGCCCGCCTTTCGTCAACACCACCGTGCGGCTGCTCAACACATACGATTATCTGTTCGACGCCGACGCCGGGCGGATCGGCTTCCGAGCGGTGAAGCGCTGAGGCCGCAGGAAAGGAACAGCGATGCCGAACGGGGATGCGCCCACGGCGGCCGGCGGTGACGCGGAACGGCCGGCCGCCATGGAGGGCCACGGCGCCTATAATCGCGGCTCGCGGGTGCAGGGCTCGTCCTCCGCGCCCGCTCTGGGGCTGCTGGAAGCGGCGGCGCGCGAGGCCGCCCT
>NZ_JBNFNU010000301.1:0-5373 GCF_057364445.1 Xanthobacter sp. BG11Y11_SDJG | reverse complement strand
AAGGCGGCGGGCCGCTCCAGCGGGCCGCCGGACCATGCCGGCGGAGGGCTTGGCCGGGTCCGCCAGCATGCCGGTCGAGGTCCTTCTGCACGAAGAAGGCGAGCTTGCGCCCGCCGGCGCGGGTGAAGCGGATGCCGTCATTGAGCCGGAGGCGTCGCCGCTGGCCATCCACCGCCGGGCCGAACACGGCGAACTTGCCGTCCTCGTCCACGAAGCCTTCCCAGACGTCGGCGAACGGGAAGCCGGCACGGGCGGCGCGCGAGCGCAGGATGTCGTTGAGGCGCCGGTAGTCGTCCGACACGGTCGTGCTCTGCACCGGCGCGAGGCCGACCACGATCACCCGCGGCGCCACCGCGCGCAGGGCCGCGAGCACGTCGTCCACCCTTTTGGCATAGAGCTCCATCCAGCGGTCGGTGAGCGGCTGGACCGTGATCTCGCCGTCCTTGATGGGCTGGAGGTCGTCATTGCCCATGGCGAGCACCGCGACGCTGGCGCGCGCCGCGGCCACCGCCTCGGGGAAGCGCGGCGGCCAGTCCACCGGAGCCGGCAGGTAGCCGCTCTCGTCGGCGATGGTCTCGATCACGGCCAGGCGGGCGCGCTCGCCCACATAGGCATCGGCGAGGCCCTGGGCGAGCTGGCCGGCGATGCGGTCGCCCATCACCAGGATGAACTGGCTTTGCTGCTGCTTGCGACCCTGGGTCGCCGCGTCGGCGCTCTGGTAGACGACGCCTTCCGGCTCCGCCGGCTTCTTCGGCGCCGGCTTCGGCGGCTCTTCCTGCGGCGCGAACAGGTCTCCCGGCGCGAACCAGGGTCGCGGCTTGCGCTGTCCCGGCGGCTGCACGCCGGGCGGGCAGAAGAACAGGAAGCAGCCCTGCTGGGCGATGGCCGGCGCGGACGGCGCCGTGCCAATGAGCGCCAGCGCCGCGAGCGCGAGCATCCCCAAGATGCCCGGCAGGCGCGGGGGCAGGCGCGGACGGCGGTGGCGCGTGAGCCTCATGCGGCAAGCTTTGGCCCACCCGCGCGGCGGATTCAAGACGCAACGCAAGATGCGGCCCAAGCGCCAACTGAAGGCAGGTCAACCACAGCAGATCCGGCTGGCCGATCCGCGCACGCAAAAAGGGCGCCCGCACCCAGCGGACGCCCACGATCCTCGCGGCCGAGATGCTGCCGGCCAGCCTCAGTTGAGCTTGGACTTGACCTCGGAGATGGCGTTCGCGACCAGCCGGGCGCCGGCCTCGCCGACGGCGCCGGCGGCCAGCAGGCCCTCGGACGCCTTGGCGGCGGCATCGGCAGCGATGGAGCGCACGTCGGCGATCGCCTGGTGCTCGGCCTGGGCGATCTTCTCCTCCGCCATCTTGGTGCGGCGGGCAACGAAATCCTCGATCTTGGCCTTGGCGTCGGCGGCGAGACGCTCGGCCTCGGCCTTGGCGCCGGTGATGATGGATTCGGCCTCGGCCTCGGCCTCGCGCTGCTTGCGCTTGAACTCGGCCACCAGCTTCTGCGCCTCCTCCTTGAGGCGGCGCGCCTCCTCCAGCTCGGCGGCGATGCGCGCGCCGCGCTTGTCGAGCCCGGCGGCGATGGAGCGGTGCGCGCCGGCATAGAGCACGATGCCCACGAACACCACGAAGGCGACCGCGACCCAGACCTCGGCGAGAGCCATCTCGTTCATATCGGTGTTCCTCAGGCCGCGTCGCGCTTGGACAGGACGCCGTCCACCGCCTTCTCGACGTCCGGCGCGGCAGGCGCGGTGCCGATCAGGGTGGAGACGATGGAATGGGCCGCGTCCACGGCGATGCCGCGCACATGGGTCATGGCCTCCGCCTTGGTGGAGGCGATGCGCGCCTCGGCCGCGGCGAGCTTGGCGGACAGGTCCGCCTCCAGCGCCTTGCGGTTCGCATCCGCGTCGGCGGTGAGCCGGCTGCGGGTGTCGGCGGCGATCGAATTGGCCTTGGCGCGAGCCTCGTTCAGGGCCTTCTCATAGGCCTGCTGGGCCGCCTCGCTCTCGGCGCGGTGCTTGGCCGCCTCTTCGAGGTCGTCGGCGATGCGGTCGTGGCGCTCCTCCAGGATGCGGCCGATGCGCGGCAGCGCGACCTTGCTCATGAGGTAATAGAGCAGGCCGAAGGAGAGGGCGAGCCACAGAAGCTGGGACGCGAAGGTGGTGGCGTCGAACGGCGGGAAGTGGGGCTTTCCGCCATGACCGCCCTCGGCGGCGAGCAACGGGGAGGCGCACAGGCCGGCGATCACGCCTGCCAGCGCGACGCTCCGCGTCCATGTGCTCCGCGTCCATGTATGCGTCATGGAAGTCCTGGTCATGGCACGCCCGCCTGCCTCAAATGATGTCTTCGACCCCGGCCGGGACCGGACGGGATCGCCTCAGGATTGCGATCGGGCGGCGGGCGCACGGCGGGGGCATCCCCTCGCCTGCGGTCCGCCACCCCTTGGCGGGGGAGGAAGCCCCTCCCGCCCGCGGCCCGATCAGGCCACGAACAGCAGCACGAGGGCGACGACCAGCGCGAAGATGCCGAGGCTTCCGCGAGCGCCGCGCCGATGAACGCGCGGGCGAACTGGCCGTCGGCGGCCGACGGATTGCGCAGGGCGCCGGCAAGGAAGTTGCCGAAGATGTTGCCCACGCCGATGGCCGCGAGGCCCATGCCGAGAGAGGCGAGGCCGGCACCGATGTACTTTCCGACTGCAGGATCCATTTTACTCTCCTTGAGAAACCGTCGTTGAACGTGAAGCCCGGAACGTGAGGCCCGGACCGGGCCGCCGCGGCCGCGCCCGGCCGGTCAGTGACCGGGGTGGATGGCGTCGTTGAGGTAGATGGAGGTCAGCACCGCGAACACGTAGGCCTGCAGCACCGCCACCAGCAGCTCCAGCGCGGTCAGCGCCACGATCATGAAGAAGGGCAGCGTCGCGCCGAACCAGCCGACCACGCCGGCGGAAGCGAGGCCCACCACGAAGAAGGCGAACACCTTCAGCGCGATGTGGCCGGCCAGCATGTTGGCGAACAGACGCAGCGAGAGGCTGATGGGACGCGAGAGGAAGGACACCACCTCGATCACCACCAGGAAGGGCAGGAGGAAGGCCGGCACGCCCGACGGCACGAACAGGTGCAGGAAGTGCGAGCCGTGCTTCATGAAGCCGTAGACGATCACGGTGCCGATCACGAGCAGCGCCAGCGCCGCGGTGACGATCAGATGGGCGGTGACCGTGAAGGTGTAGGGAATGAGACCGACGAGGTTCGCCACCAGCACGAACATGAACAGCGAGAACACGAGGGGGAAGAACACCATGCCCTCGTTGCCGGCCGAATCACGCACCATCTTGGCGATGAACTCGTAGCTCACCTCGGCCGCCGACTGCGCCCGGCCCGGCACCAGGGTGCGCCCGCGCGTCGCGAAGGTGAGGAAGAAGAAGATGATGGCGACGATGCCGAACATGAAGACGGCAGCGTTGGTGAAGGAGAACTGGACGCTGCTGATGTTCAGCAGGTCGACGTAGCGCTTGATCTCGAACTGGTGGATCGGATCGACGACCATCCGCCTACGCCCCCTTGTCGCGGCGGCCCGAAGCCGCCAGTGCGCGGCGTTCGCCGCTCGTGTTCCGTCCGCGGCACCGGCCGCCTGCTCGTTGCGGCGTTCGCCGCCCGTTTCTTCCGGCGCCCCGGACGACGCCTCTCGGCGCCGTCTCTTACAGGGCCTTGCCGCCGCCGTGCCTGCGGCCTTCCGCCGCGCGCAGCATGTTCAGCACGCCGGCAGCGAAGCCGACCAGCGTGAACACGATCAGCCCCCAGGGCGAGATCGCGAGGAAATAGTCGATCCCGTAGCCGATGAGCGAGCCCACCAGCACCCCGGAGACGAACTCGGCACCGAGCCGGAACGCCAAGGCGACGCCCGAGGCGGACGACGTGTCAGGCCCGCTCTTGCCCTTCGGCTCCTGCGTCCTGGCGCGCACCTTCCCGAGGGAGGAATCGAGATCCTGAAGACGCTGCGAGAGCTCTCCGTCACTGGGCCGGGAAGCCGGCGCCCCGCCCGCGGCGGACACGTCCCCATCGACCGGCCGATCGTTCGCGGATCGGCCGCGGGAAGCATCACTCGGGTCGGACATGGCGCCCACTCCGGCTCAGGTGGCAGACCGCAGCCTCCCCCTTGAAACCGCGGCGCAACATAGTTGCGGCAAAAATGAGTGTCAAGGCGCGTTCCGAATGCGCTAGACTATTGAAATAACATGTGAAAATTATGGCAACGGGCGGCAAGGGACGTTGCGTCACCCCGCTTCGCGCAGGCGCTCGGCTGCCTGGAGGTCAACCGACACCAGCCGCGACACCCCGCGCTCCGCCATGGTGACGCCGAAAAGCCGGTTCTGGCGCGCCATGGTGATGGGGTTGTGGGTGATGGTGAGGAAGCGCGTGTCGGTGAGGCGCGTCATCTCGTCGAGCAGGGTGCAGAAGCGCTCCACATTGGCGTCGTCGAGCGGCGCGTCCACCTCGTCCAGCACGCAGATGGGCGCCGGATTGGTGAGGAACACGGCGAAGATCAGCGCCATGGCGGTCAGCGCCTGCTCGCCGCCCGATAGCAGCGAGAGCGTCTGCGGCTTCTTGCCCGGCGGCTTGGCGATGATGTCGAGGCCCGCCTCCAGCGGGTCCTCGGCCTCGGTCAGCACCAATTGCGCCTCGCCGCCGCCAAACAGGGTGTCGAACAGCTTCTTGAAATGGGCGTCCACCACCGCGAACGAGGCCTGGAGGCGCTCGCGCGCCTCGCGGTTGAGGCTCTGGATCGCCCCGCGCAGGCGCTTGATGGCCTCCACCAGGTCGTCGCGCTCGGCGACGAGGGCGGTGTGCTGGCCCTCGGCCTCCTCCAGCTCCACGTCGGCGCGCAGGTTCACGGCGCCAAGCCGCTCGCGGTCGCGCTTGGCGCGTTCCAGTTTCTCCTCGATGGCGCGCGGGTCCGGCAGCGGCCCGTCGATGCCGAGGCCCGCGGCCTCGCGGGCAAGTTCCGGCGGTCCTTCGAGGGCGTCGGAAATCTCGCGCTGAACATCGTCGCGGCGCTGGCGCGCGGCCTCGATGGCCCCCGGCCGCTGGCGGTGCTCAATGTGGGCGGGGTCTCCAACGTCACCTTCCTCGACGGCGAGGCCGATCCCGTCGCCTGCGACACCGGCCCCGGCAATGCGCTCCTGGACGACTTCCTGCTCGCCCGCGCCGGCCTCGCTTATGACGACGGCGGAGCCATTGCCGCGCGCGGCATGGCGGACGACGAGGCGGTGGGCCGGGTGCTGGCCATCCCTTCTTCGCCGCACCGCCGCCCAAGTCCCTGGACCGCAACGCTTTCCGCGAGATCGCCGCCGCCGCCTCGGCCTCGCCGGCCTGTCCGCTGG
>NZ_JBNFNU010000300.1:0-5375 GCF_057364445.1 Xanthobacter sp. BG11Y11_SDJG | reverse complement strand
CGGACCACACGCCCGAAAGCCGGGCGACGGGCACGGCGCCGCGCGCCTTGGCGTGGTCCGCCGATTCGAGCACCAGGAACGCGCCCATGGAGCCGGAGGGGATGCCCGGCGCGTCCGCCGAGAACACCGGCCGGAACGCGCCCTTCATGCAGAAATCGTCGAGCACGTTGAGCAGCAGCGTGTCCTCGCGCTCGGCATTGTAGGCGCCGCCCACGAGGCCGATCTCGCTCTGCCCCGAGGCGATGCGCGAGAAGGCGACGCGCACCGCGTCCACGCCCGAGCTTTCCTCGCCCATGAAGGTGCGCGAGGAGCCGGTGACGCCGTGCACGATGGAAATGTTGCCGGCGAGCAGGTTGGAGAGCTGCGCCAGCGACAGCGTCGGCCGCAGGTCCGACAGCAGGCGCTCGTTCAGCAGCCGGCCGGGATCGTTGGAGCTGGCGAGGTCGCTGAGGATGGAGGCATCCACCGTGGCGTCGCGCTCGCCGCCGCCGGCCGCCACCACCATGTCGGTCTTCGACAGGATGTCCGGGTTCTTGGCGATGCCCGCCGAGTCCAGGGCGAGCCCGGCGGCATAGGTTCCGATGCGCTGCCACGGCTCCATCTGCCGCTGGTCGCCCTTCTTGGGGATCTGGCGGTCATAGTCGAGCTTGACGATGGGATGCACCACATAGGGCGCGAACGTCTGCGCGTCGGTGACGGGAGCGGCGCCGCCCATCAGGGCGTTCCAGTGCGCCTCAGGCCCCTCGCCGAGCGAGGAGACGAGGCCGATGCCGGTGATCCAGACATCGCGCCGGGAGGCGGTCTCAGGCATCGGCATAATCCGCCAGCGGGAAGCTCACATGCTCGGCCACCTTGAGCACCACCGCCTTCATCTTGCCCTCGGGCCAGGGCAGGACGCGGAAGGAGAGGTCGGCCGAGCAGATCTGCTTGCCGTCGAGCTTGGCCTCGGTCTTGGCCACCACATAGCCCGAACCCTCGTGCTCGATCCGCGAATAAAGGTCGAGATTGGCGCCGGGCAGCACGAAGGTGCGCAGCTTGGCCTCCTTCACGGAGGCGAGGAACGGCATACGCTCGAAGCGGTTGCGCGCCAGCACCAGCCAGCCGGTGGTCTGGGCCATGGCCTCGATCAGCAGCACGCCGGGCATGATGGGATGGCCCGGGAAATGCCCCTCGAAGATGGAGCTTTCCTGCGGCACGAGGCCCTGGCAATGAATGGTATCGAGCGAGGGGTCGATGGTGACGACCCGGTCGATCATCTTGAAGACTTCAGGGCGCATGGTCCCCGTCCGGCCTCAGGCCGACTTCGCAGCGACCAGCTCGTCGATGCGCGCGCAGAGGTTCTTGAGCACGAAATACTGCTCGGTGGTGGCCTTGCCGTCGTTGACCTCCTGGGTCCACTGCTCCAGCGGCAGCTTGATGCCGAAGGCCTTGTCGATGGCGAAGGCGATATCCAGGAAGTCCAGGCTGTCGATGCCCAGATCGTCGATGGCGTGGCTTTCCGGCGTGATCGTGTCACGCGGAATGTCGCAGGTCTCCGCGATGATGTTGGCCACCGTGTCGAACGTCGAAGACATGGACTAACGCCTCTCGTGTGCTCGGCCGCTTCTGGGCGCGACCGGCTCGCGCGGATTTGCGAGGGCTGCGGCCATGGCCGAGGGTTCGGCCTGATGGCCCCTTCGGATGAGTTGATGGCCCCTATAGCGAACGCCGCCGTAGGTTTCAATGGCCGGCCGCGCGGGCGGGCCTCAGGCGTCGAGCGCACGCTCGATCAATTGGCCGGCGCAGGGACCGACATCGTTGGTGCCGTAGGGTCCGCGCGGACGGCGAGACGCGTGGCCACGAAGGCCTCCGTGACGTCGGCCGGCGCCGCATCGCTCATCGCTGCCGCGGCGGCGAGATGATAGAGCCGATGGGCCGCCCGCCGCGCCTGCGGCTCGCCGTCTGGTCCGGCGAGCATGGCCGCCACGTCGCTGGCGGCCGCGCGCGCCTCCGGAATGCCGGCGGCATCCCGAACCAGCCCCTCCAGCACCAAAGCGAGCGCGTCGGGCTCCTGCCGCGCCGCGCGCACCAGATCGAGCGCCGTGACCGTGCCGGCGCCCTCCCAGATGGCGTTGACCGGCGCCTCCCGGTAGAGGCGCGGCATGGCGCAATCCTCCACGTAGCCGTTGCCGCCCAGCACCTCCATGGCCTCGAAGATGAAGCAGGGTGCGGCCTGGCACACGGCAAATTTCAGCGTCGGGGTGAGGATGCGCGCCCGCGCCGCCTCCTCCGGCCGCGTCTCGGCGTGATCGAAGCTGCGCGCCAGGCGCAGCACCGCGGAAGTCGAGGCCTCCGCGTCCAGCGCCAGATCGGCGAGCAGGCCGGCCATGGCCGGCTGATCCGCGAGCCGGCGCTGGAACACCATGCGGTGCCGCGCATGGTGCACGGCGAAGGTCAGCGCCATGCGCATGAGGCCGGCGGAGGAGACCGCGCAGTCGAGCCGCGTGAGCTGCACCATCTCGATGATGGTGCGCACGCCGCGTCCTTCTTCCCCGACACGCCAGGCGAAGGCGCGGTCGAACTCCACTTCGGCGGAGGCGTTGGAGCGGTTACCCAGCTTCTTCTTCAGCCGCAGGAGCTTCAGGTCATTCACCGAACCGTCGGGCCGAAAGCGCGGCAGCAGGAAGCAGGTCAGCCCGTGGCCGGCCTGGGCCAGCACCAGGAAGGCGTCGCTCATGGGCGCCGAGAAGAACCATTTGTGGCCCGTGATCTCGTATTCGTCGCCGCCGATCTGCTTGGCGCTGGTCAGGTTGGCGCGCACATCGGTTCCGCCCTGGCGCTCCGTCATGCCCATGCCCAAGGTGACGCCGGCCTTCTCCCAGAACGGCAGAAAGCGCCCGTCATAGGTGCGCGAGCGGATGCGCGGCAGCCAGTCGCGCAGCAGATTGGGGGCGGCGGCGAGGGCGGCGGGGGCGGCATGGGTCATGGTGAGCGGGCACACATGGCCCGCCTCGACCTGGGTGGTGATGTAGAGTTGCGCCGCCCTGCGGGCGTGGGAACTGCGGCCGGCCACGTCCCAGCCGGCGCAGTGCAGGCCCCCGGAATAGCTCTGCGCCATCAGCGCGTGATAGGCGGGGTGGAACTCGACGATGTCGCAGCGCCGGCCCTGGGGATCATGGCTGTGCAGTTCGGGCAGGTGCTCGTTGGCGAGCCGCCCGAGCGCGAACTGGTCGGCCGCCCCCCATTCCGCACCGAAGGCGGAGAGGGCCTCGAGCGCACCATCGGCGGCGGCGCTGTCCATCAGCGGCCGGTCGAGGGTCGCCAGATTGATGTCGCCGATCGCCGGCGACTGGTTGAACGTCTCCTCCACGTTCCGAAGCGCGAGCATGGCACGTCCTCGTGGCCGCGCTCTGTCCGGCGCGATTCTGGGGCAAGGCGACCATTGGCTGCAGGCTCGCTTGGCGCCGAGCGCAGATGCATGACCGATCGCGCCATAGTCGTGCGGACAATTCCGCAAAAATGCAAGTACCTCCGGCGGCAGCGCTGGGTTGCACGGCACCCGTTCCCAAAGGCCGAGGGTGCGCCGGCCTTGGCGCCGGCGCGGGCATGCCGCACCGGGGTCCGCCCGGTGCGGCCAATGTTTGGGCAGACCGCTCAGCTCAGATGGGGCCCTGAAAGGTATTGCATTGCTGCATGTTGCCCGTCTTCAAGCCGCGTGTGAACCAGTTCACCCGCTGCTGCGAACTGCCGTGGGTGAAGCTGTCCGGCACCGCGAACCCCTGGGACTGTTTCTGGAGCCGATCATCGCCGATGGCGCTGGCGGCCCCCAGCGCCTCCTCCACGTCACCCGGCTCCAGGATGCGGAAACGGGCGTTGGCGTGATAGGCCCACACGCCGGCGAGGCAGTCGGCCATCAGCTCCACCCGCACCGAGAGCGCGTTCGCCTCGGCGCGCGAGGAGGCGCGGGCCTGCGCCTGCTGCACCTTGGGCAGGATGCCGATCAGGTTCTGCACGTGGTGGCCGACCTCGTGGGCGATCACATAGGCGGCGGCGAAGTCGCCGGGCGCGTTGAACTTGCGCTTCATCTCGTTGAAGAAGGAGAGGTCGAGATAGACCTTCTGGTCGATCGGGCAATAGAACGGCCCCATGGCCGACTGGGCGCCGCCGCAGGCCGAGCGCGTGGCGCCCGAGAACAGCACCAGCTTCGGATCCTGATAGGTCTTGCCGTCGGCGCGGAAGATCTCCGACCACACATCCTCGGTCTGCGCGAGCACGGCCGAGGCGAAGCGCCCCATCTCGTCGGTGGGCTTGCTCGGCTGGCTCTGACGCGACGGCGGCGCGCTCTGCTGCTGCTGGCTCCCGCCGAGGCCGTTCAGCGCCTCGAGGCCGCCGAGCAGCACCACCGGGTTGATGCCGAGCGCCCAGCCGATCAGGCCGACGACGATGATGGTGCCGATACCGAGGCCGCCCCGACCGCCCGGCATCTGGAAGCCGCCGCCCCCGCCGCCGCGCCGGTCCTCCACATTGTCGCTGGAGCGGAAATCGTCCCACCGCATGCCACGTCTCCTGCGCGCGTCCGCCGGGCCGAACCGGCGCGCGTCGGCGCAAGCATGCACAGCTTGATGGCGAAATCCACGCCCTTCGCGGCCCCGCGCGGCGTCCGCGCGCGGGATCGGCGCCGGTCGGTGGCGGGGTGCGGCGCCAACCAAAAGGCCCGCAACGAAAAGGCCCGCGCAAGCGGGCCTCGTCCGAAATTCTCACGCTCTCAGTCTGCATCCGGCACGCGCACGCCCCTGGGGCGGCATGCCGGCAAACGCGATCCGCCGCCGATCAGCGGGTGGGGCGCGGCTTGGACGGGATGAGGCCCTCGCGCTGGGCGCGCTTGCGGGCGAGCTTGCGGGCGCGGCGGACCGCCTCCGCCGCCTCGCGGGCGCGCTTCTCGGACGGCTTCTCGTAGTGGCCACGCAGCTTCATCTCGCGGAAGATCCCCTCGCGCTGCATCTTCTTCTTGAGCGCCTTGAGGGCCTGATCGACATTGTTGTCGCGGACGAGAACTTGCACGTGTTTGCCTCTTCGAGCTGTTGCGCCGAGCCGTGAGCTGACCTGATATGAAACGATCCGGCGGAGACAGGACGACCGCGAGGCCACGCGCATCTCATCCGGAAGAGCCGCTCTCTTATCAGACGGCGGAGCCAATGTCCACACGCCGCTTCCACACCAAAAGGCGCGGAAGCCGTTGTGCCGGCTCACTTCCCTCGGACGCCGCTCAGGCGGGGTCCTTGACGGCGTAGCGCGGCGCTCCGAGGGCGGCGGGCGCCGCGGCGAACGGCTGGGGCTGCGGGTTCAGGCGGGCTTGGGCGATGAACACGGGCACCGGCGCGGGAGCCGGGACCAGC
>NZ_JBNFNU010000299.1:0-5392 GCF_057364445.1 Xanthobacter sp. BG11Y11_SDJG | reverse complement strand
CCCATCTTCGCTGGTCTCCCGCTCGCCGGCGCGCACCGTGGCCGAGCTTTCCGCCATCGGCGGCCGGCGATCCTGGTGCCGCTGCCGCACGCGCTCGACCAGGACCAGGCCGCCAACGCCCGGTCGCTGGCCGAGGTGGGGGGCGCCAAGGTGCTGCGGCAGGTGGAGTTCGATCCCGAGCGCCTGGCGCTGGAGATCCACAGCTTTGCCGGCGAACCCGACGCATTGACCCGGATGGCCGATGCGGCCAGAAGCCAAGGCGTGCTCGACGCCGCCGAGCGCCTCGGCGACCTGATCGAGCATCTCGCCGGCGGCGGCACGGTGAAGACCTTCAAGGACAAGACCATCAAGGAACCGCGCACATGAAGCTGCCCTCCGGCCTGGGAGCCATCCATTTCGTCGGCATCGGCGGCATCGGCATGAGCGGTATCGCCGAGGTGCTGGCCAATCTCGGCTACACGGTGCAGGGCTCGGACGCCGCCGAGAGCGCCAACGTCAAGCGCCTGCGCGAGCACGGCATCACCGTCTTCATCGGCCACGACGCGGCCAATCTCGGCGCGGCCGAGGTGGTGGTGGTCTCCTCCGCCATCAAGCGCGACAATCCCGAGCTCGCCGCCGCCCGCGCCAAGCGCCTGCCGGTGGTGCGGCGGGCCGAGATGCTGGCAGAGCTGATGCGGCTGAAGAGCTGCGTCTCCATCGCCGGCACCCACGGCAAGACCACCACCACCTCGCTGGTGGCGACCCTGCTGGACGCCGGCAATTTCGATCCCACCGTCATCAATGGCGGCATCATCAACGCCTATGGCACCAACGCCCATCTCGGCCAGGGCAAGTGGATGGTGGTGGAAGCGGACGAGAGCGACGGCACCTTCCTGAAGCTGCCCACCGAGGTCGCCATCGTCACCAATATCGACCCCGAGCACCTCGACCACTTCAAGACCTTCGACAAGGTGCAGGAGGCCTTCAAGGCGTTCGTGGAGAACGTGCCGTTCTACGGCTTCGCGGTGATGTGCATCGACCACCCGGTGGTGCAGGCGCTGGTGGGCCGCATCGAGGACCGGCGCGTCATCACCTATGGCGAGAACCCGCAGGCGGACGTGCGCCTTGTGGACGTGGACCTGAAGGGCGGCATCACCAAGTTCGGCGTCGTGTTCCGCAACCGCGCCGGCGACGTGGTGCACGAGATCAAGGGCCTGCGCCTGCCCATGCCGGGCAAGCACAACGCGCTCAACGCCACGGCCGCCATCGCCGTGGCGCACGAGCTGAAGGTGCCGGACGACAGGATTGTCGAGGCGCTCTCGCGCTTCGGCGGCGTCAAGCGGCGCTTCACCCGCACCGGGGAATGGAACGGCGCCGCGATCTTCGACGATTACGGCCACCACCCGGTGGAGATCGCCGCGGTGCTGCGCGCCGCCCGCGCCGCCAGCGAGGGGCAGGTGATCGCCGTGGTGCAGCCGCACCGCTACACCCGCCTCGCCTCGCTGTTCGACGAATTCTGCACCTGCTTCAACGACGCCGACCACGTCATCGTCGCTCCGGTCTATGCCGCCGGCGAACAGCCGGTGGCGGGCGCCGACCGCGACCATCTGGTGGCGGGGCTCGTGGCCCACGGCCACAGGAGCGTCGCCGCCCTCGACGGGCCGCAGGATCTGGCGCGCCTCGTGGCCGGTCTCGCCGCGGGCGACTACGTGATCTGCCTCGGCGCCGGCAACATTACCCAGTGGGCCTATGCGCTGCCGGCCGAGCTTGAGGCGACCAAGCCGGCGGCGTGAGGCGAAGGGGGAACACCCTCTTGGCCGCCGTCATGCCCGGGCAGGTTTTGACCGAGATAGACATTGGCTGACCGTGGAGATTTGAAACCCACTACCATGCCGTCAGGAGACCTGTGAGGATACAAACCCAGCTGGGGAAAACCGCAACCAGCGCCAGCGCCAGCGCCATGATCGCAACATAAGGCAGCGTGCCGGAGATGATGCGCCCCAGCGGCACCTCCGGCACCACGCCCTTCACCACGAACAGGTTGAGGCCCACCGGCGGCGTGATCAAAGCCATTTCCATGTTGATCATCAAGATCACGCCGAACCAGACCTTGTCCCAGCCGAACGTGTCGATGATGGGGATGATGATGGGCGTGGTGATCACGATGATCGACAAGGTCTCCAGCAAGCATCCAGGGAACAGCAGGAGCAGGTTGATGGCGATGAAGACCAGCCACTGCGGCAAGTCCACCCGCGCCATCACGCGCGACAGCGTGGGGGCGATGTCCGTGGTGGTGAGCGCGTAGCCGAACACCATGGCGCCCGCGATGATCGTCATCACCATGATGCTGCCACGTCCGGTCTCCATCAGGATGAGCCGGCACTTCTGCCAGTCGAGCTCGCGATAGAGCACGGAGGCCAGCAGCAGGCTGACCGCGACGCCGATGGCCGCCGTTTCCGTGGGCGTCGCAATGCCGCTGTAGACCGAGCCGAGGATGATGGCGATGAGCGTCGCCACGGGCAGGATTTCCACCAGCGCCCGCATGTGATCGGACATGCTGACGGGACCCGCGCGCACAGGCTGCGCGGCGCTGACGAACCGCCGGCGGGCGAGCCACATCTGATAGGCGGTGAACAGCAGCGCGAGCAGCAGGCTCGGCAGGATGCCCGCCAGGAACAGCTTGCCGACGGATTCCGCGCCCATGCCGGACGCCGCGATGATGGCGCCCATCAGGATGTAGAGCGGCACAGCCGTGAGCGTGAAATTGGTGACCGAGTCCCAGATGGTGCTCGGCACGACGCCGAGAGCCGACCAGTCGCCGCCACCCGCGATGAGCAGGGTCGTGATGGCCAGAAGCCCACCGAACCTGAAGAGCGCGGTCGGCTTGCGCGCACGGGCGCATGGACCGGAGCCGGCCGACCAGGCGCACCGCCTGGAAGGCGAACAGGAGGGCGCTGCCGGTGAGGAAGGTGAGGTAGGGAATCCCAGAGCGGCACGGATCGAAGGGCCCTGCCTCGGCCTCCACGGCCATGCGCTGGCGGAGGCCGCGGTGTTCGCGGAAGACGCGCCGGGCAGCATCCGCCTCGGCCTCTGATTCCCCGCCGCCCGGAGCCTCAGGCGCGCGTGAACACCCAGCGCCCGTCCGCGACGCCCTGCGCCAGCGCGCCCTTGAACACCAGATGGCGCAGGTGCGCCAGCGCCTCGCTGAGGCCGAAGCCGGTCTGCTCCAGAGGCAGCGGGCGGAACAGCACCTCCAGCGTGTCCATGGCGGTGCGCGGGGTGGCGCAGAAGTCGATCAGGCGGGCGAGCCGCTCCTCGTGGTGCGCCTTGAGGACGGCGATGCGGGCATGCAGGCCGTCGAACGGCTCGCCGTGGGAGGGCAGCACGTGCGTGCCCGCGGGCAGCGCCTCGAACGTCTCCAGCGACCGCAGGAAGGCGCAAAGGTTGTCGGCGCCCGGATCGGAGGGCTGCACGCCGATATGGGGCGAGATGTGGCCGAGGATCTGGTCCGCCGCGATCAGCAGGTCGCGCTCCGCGGAATGGAGGCAGATCATCTCCGGCGCGTGGCCCTCGCCGATCATCACCCGCCACTCGGTGCCCGCCATCTTCAGCACGTCGCCCGCGGCGACCCGCAGGTAGCGGCGCGGCAGCGGGCCCACCCATTTCGGGTACAGCATGCCGCGCTTCGGCAGGTACTCCAGAGTATTCCGCGGCGCGCCGGCGCGCGGCAAATGGGCGACCAGCGCGGCCATCTCCTCGGCCGGGTCCTCCTTCAGCAGCAGGTTCGCCTGCAGCCATTCGGTGCGGCTCATATGGAGATCGGCGCCGGTGATCCCGTGGAGCCAGCCCGCGAGGCCGATATGGTCCGGGTGGAAATGGGTGACGAGGAGGCGCTCCACCGGCGCGCCGCCGAGCCGGGGATCGGCGAGCACGCGGGTGAAGATGTCGCGGGTGGGCGCGTCGTCCACGCCCGAATCGATCAGCGTCCAGCCGTCCGCGCCGGAGAGCAGCCAGGCGCTCACCTCGCGCGGCGGGAAGGGCAGGGGCACCCGCACCCTGAGGATGCCCGGAGCGACCTCGCTGAGCTCGGGCGCCTCCACCTGCGTCGAAACCGTCATCGTCGTCCCGCCTCTTCGCGCCGCCTCGGCCAAGGGGCGGTCATGACGCCCGCCTGAGATACATCCGTTGCCGGGCAAAATGCCCATTCGGGCCGGCGAGGCAATGGCAAAGTCGCATCGCGCCGCCAGCTCTCACCGCGTCCAGGTGGCAAAGCGCCCGCCGCTGCGCGCCAGCTCGACCAGCAGCGGCGCCGGCTCGGATCCCGCGCCGCCCGCGGCAGACGCGGCCTCGACCTCGGCCAGAACCGCCGAGAGGCCCATGGCGTCGGCCGCGAACATGGGGCCGCCCTTGAGGCGCGGGAAGCCGTAGCCGTTGACGAAGACGAGGTCGATGTCGGAGGCGCGCAGCGCGATGCCTTCCTCTAGCGCCTTCGCGCCCTCGTTCGCCATCACCGCCAGCAGCCGGCGCTGGATTTGGTCCGGCGTGAAGGTGCGCGGGACGATGCCCTTCGCCGCCCGCGCGTCGGCGATCATCGCGGCCACCACGGGATCGGCCGCGGCGGCCCCCGCCGCGTCATAGGCATACCAGCCGGCGCCGGACTTGCGGCCGAGCCGGCCCGCCTCCACCAAGCGGTCGGCGAGCTCCACATAGCGCTCCGCCGGGTCGCGGGTGGCCGCCTGGCGCTTGCGCATGGCGTAGCCGATGTCGAGGCCGGACAGATCGGACACCGCGAACACGCCCATGGCGAAGCCGTAGGCCTGAAGCGCCGCGTCCACCTCCTGGGGCGACGCGCCGTCCTCCACCAGATATTCCGCGTGCCGCCGGTAGGCCGCATAGATGCGGTTGCCGATGAAGCCGTCGCCATTGCCGGCCACCACCGGCTGCTTGCCCATGCGCTTCGCCAGCGCCAGCGCGGTGGCGAGCGCATCGGGCGCGCTCGCTTTGCCGCGCACCACCTCCAGCAGCCGCATCAGGTTGGCCGGGGCGAAGAAATGCAGGCCCACCACGTCCTCAGGCCGGGAGGTCGCGGCGGCGATGGCGTCGAGGTCGAGATAGGAGGTGTTGCTGGCGAGCACTGCGCCGGGCTTCGCCACCTGATCGAGCCGGCGGAAGATGTCCTGCTTCACCGCCATGTCCTCGAACGCCGCCTCGATCACGAGGTCGGCCCCGGCCAGCGCCTGCCAGTCGGCGGTCGCGCGGACCGTGGAGAGGCGCCGGTCCGCGTCCGCCTGGGAGAGGCGCCCGCTCTTGACCGGCCGCTCATAAAGCCCGCGCACGCGCGCGAGGCCGGCGGCGGCGCCTCGGCGTCGCGCTCCACCAGCGTCACCGGCAGGCCGGCATCCGCCAGCGCCAC
>NZ_JBNFNU010000298.1:0-5440 GCF_057364445.1 Xanthobacter sp. BG11Y11_SDJG | reverse complement strand
TGGACCGCAAGGTGGCGGAACGGCTGCGCGGCGAGGAGCGGCAGGTGGCGCGCGACGGCGCGCACCTGCTCCACCCGCCCGGCACCGTGACGACGGCGGCCGGGCGCATGCCGCGCACCTTCTCCGCCTTCTTCCGCGCCGCGCTGAAGCAATCCGTGCCGCCGCCCCTGCCCGCTCCGAGCCGCCTCTCCGGCGTTGCCGCCGACGTGGCTAGCGAGACCCTGGAGAGCTGGGAGCTGGAGCCGCAGCGCCCCGACTGGGCCGGCGGGCTGCGGGACACCTGGACGCCGGGCGCGGCAGCCGCGCGCGAACGGCTCGCCGCCTTCATCGAGGACGGGCTTGCCGGCTATGCGGAGGGCCGCGACCGGCCCGACCTCGACCACGTCTCCCGCCTGTCGCCGCACCTGCGCTTCGGCGAAATCTCGCCGCGCCAGGTGCTCGCCGCCGTGCGGCACGCGGCAGCCGAAGGCGCGGTGCCGCAGCGCGATGCGGACAAGTTCGTGGCCGAACTCTACTGGCGGGAATTTTCCCACCACCTGCTGGCCGAAGACGGCGACATCGCCCGCCGCAACATCCAGGAGGCGTTCGATCTGTTTCCCTGGCGCGAGGCGCCGGGCGAACTGAAAGCGTGGCAGCGCGGGCGCACCGGCTATCCGCTGGTGGATGCCGGCCTGCGCCAGCTCTGGCAGACCGGCTGGATGCACAACCGCGTGCGCATGGTGGTCGCCTCCTTCCTGGCGAAGCACCTGCTGATGGACTGGCGGTCGGGCGAGGACTGGTTCTGGGACACGCTGGTGGACGCCGACCCCGCCAACAATCCCGCGAGCTGGCAGTGGGTGGCCGGCAGCGGGCTCGACGCCGCCCCCTATTTCCGCATCTTCAACCCGGTGATGCAGGGCGAGAAGTTCGACCCCGACGGCGCCTATGTCCGGCGCTACGTGCCGGAACTGGCGAAGCTGCCGAACGCCGTGATCCACAAGCCCTGGACCGCGGATGCCTCCACGCTGGCCGCTTCGGGAGTACGGCTCGGCGTCACCTATCCCAAGCCGATCATCGACCATGCCGCGGCGCGGGAGCGGGCGCTGCGCGCCCTTCAATCTACAAGAAAATAATGTGATCGTAATTATCGCCGTATTCAGTTGATGGAATGTGGCCGGATCGCTAATTTGCGTTGGAAAATTGCTTGAAGGCTTCATCATGACCATTCGCGACGGGCTTCTCGATTCCATCGGCCATACCCCCCTCATCCGCCTGAAGCGCGCCTCCGAGGCGACCGGGTGCGAGATTTTGGGCAAGGCCGAGTTCCTCAATCCGGGCCAGTCGGTGAAGGACCGCGCGGCCCTCGGCATCATCAAGGACGCCATCGCGCGCAAGGCGCTCCAGCCCGGCGGGGTGATCGTCGAGGGCACCGCCGGCAATACCGGCATCGGCCTCGCGCTGGTGGCGGCGCCGCTGGGCTTCAGGACCGTCATCGTCATCCCGGAGACCCAGTCCAACGAGAAGAAGGACATGCTCCGCCTCGCCGGCGCGACCCTGGTGGAGGTGCCGGCGGTGCCCTATTCCAACCCCAACAATTACGTGAAGGTCTCCGGCCGCCTCGCCGAGGCGCTGGCGAAGAGCGAGCCGAACGGCGCCGTCTGGGCCAACCAGTTCGACAATGTGGCGAACCGGCAGGCACATATCGAGACCACCGGACCGGAGATCTGGGCCGACACCGCCGGCAAGGTGGACGGCTTCACCTGCGCGGTGGGCACCGGCGGCACGCTGGCCGGCATCGCCATGGCGCTCAAGGAGCGCAATCCGAACATCCGCATCGCCTGCGCCGATCCCATGGGCGCGGCCCTCTACGCCTATTACACCACCGGCAAGCTGCATGCCGAAGGCTCGTCCATCACCGAGGGCATCGGCCAGGGGCGCATCACCGCCAATCTCGAAGGCGCGCCCATCGACACCGCCTTCCAGATCCCGGACGAGGAGGCGCTGCCGATCGTGTTCGGCCTTCTGGAGCACGAGGGCCTCTGCCTCGGCGGCTCCTCAGGAGTGAACGTCGCCGGCGCCATCCGGCTCGCCAAGGAGATGGGGCCGGGACACACCATCGTGACCATCCTGTGCGACTACGGCACGCGCTATCAGTCGAAGCTCTTCAATCCGGACTTCCTTCGTGGCAAGAACCTGCCCGTCCCCGGGTGGCTTGAGCGCAAGGGCGAGGTGCCGAACGTGCTCGTCTGAGGCCCCCAGAACAAGAACAGGAGGACCCTCAGGATGCCTGCCGCCCCCAGCCCCTTCGTCTCCACCGACTGGCTCGCCGCCAATCTCGGCGCACCCGACCTCGTGGTGGTGGACGCCTCCTGGCACCTGGCGCCCACCGGGCGCGACGGGCGGGCGGAATTCCTGGAGCGGCACATTCCCGGCGCGGTATTCTTCGACCTCGACGGCATCTCCGACCATTCCAGCTCCCTGCCGCACATGCTGCCGGACCCCAACACCTTCGCCCGCGAGGTGAGCGCGCTCGGCATCGGCGACGGCCTGCGCATCGTCGTCTATGACGCGCTCGGCCTGTTCTCGGCGCCGCGCGTGTGGTGGACCTTCAAGGCGTTCGGCGCCTCCGAGGTGATGCTGCTCGACGGCGGCCTGCCCAAGTGGCTGGCCGAGGAGCGCGAGACCGACAGCGGTCCGACGAGCCGCGCCGCCTCGCACTTCACCGCCCGCCTCGACCGCACAGTGGTGGCCGACATGGCCCAGGTGGAGCGTTCTTTGGCGTCCGGCAGCGCCCAGTTGCTCGATGCCCGGTCGAAGGAGCGCTTCGCCGGCACGGCGCCGGAGCCGCGCGCCGGGCTGCCCTCCGGCCACATGCCGGGGCGCGCTGAACCTGCCCCATTCCGCCGTGGTGGCGGACGGCCGCCTCGCTGATGCCGAGACCATCCGCGCCGCGGTGGAGGGAGCCGGCCTCGATTTGGCGCGCCCGGTCATCACAACCTGCGGATCGGGCGTCTCCGCCGCCATCCTCTGGCTGGCGCTGGAACGCATCGGCAAGCGCCCGCTGGCGCTCTATGACGGCTCGTGGAGCGAGTGGGCTTCGAGCGGCAAGCCGGTGGAGACGGAGGGCGCCTGAGCGGGCGCCGGACAGGAGCGTCTTCCCTCACGCCGGTTCCCGCACTAGAAGCGCACCGTTCCGAGCCCGCCGCACGCCGAAGGCCATCCGCGCACCATGACCACCTTCACGCCGCTTGCCCTTCCCGAGGTCATCCTCGCCACCCCGCGCCGCTTCGGCGACGCGCGCGGCTATTTCTGCGAGACCTATGTGAAGCCGCGTTACGAAGCCGGCGGCATCGTCGCCGATTTCGTGCAGGACAATGAGAGTCTGTCCGAAGCCCCCGGCACCATCCGCGGCCTGCACCTCCAGGCCCCGCCCTTCGCCCAGGCGAAGCTGGTCCGGGTACTGGACGGCGCGATCTTCGACGTCGCCATCGACGTGCGCAGGGGCTCGGCCAGCTACGGCCGCTGGGTCGGCGCGCGGCTCACGGCGGAGGGCGGCGAGCAGCTCTTCATCCCGCAGGGGTTCGCCCACGGCTTCGTCACACTCGCACCGGGCACCCGCGTCGCCTATAAGGTGGACGCCGTCTACGACCGGGACAGCGAGCGCGGGATCATCTGGAACGACCCCGACCTCGCCATCGACTGGGGCGTCGCGGCCGAGGCGGCGGTGCTGTCCGACAAGGACCTGGTGCTGCCGCGCTTCAAGGATTTCGACAGCCCCTTCGCCTGAGCGGCGGAGCGGCGGCAAAGGCAGGCGGATCGCATGCGCGTATTGGTGACGGGGGGCGCGGGCTTCATCGGATCGGCGGTGGTGCGGCACCTGATCAGGCTCGGGCACGAGGTGCTCACCTTCGACAAGCTCACCTATGCCGGCAATCTCGGCTCGCTGGCGGGCGTGATGGATCACGCCCGGCACACGTTCCTGAAGGCCGACATCTGCGACGCCGCCGCCGTGCGGGAGGCCTTCTCCTCCTTCCGGCCCGAACTGGTGATGCATCTCGCCGCCGAGAGCCATGTGGACCGCTCCATCGACGGGCCGGGCGAGTTCATCAACACCAATGTGGTCGGCACCTACACCATGCTCCAGGAGGCGCTGCGCCATTTCCGCGCGCTGCCGGAGGGCGA
This sequence comes from Xanthobacter sp. BG11Y11_SDJG, assembly GCF_057364445.1. NCBI lineage: Bacteria > Pseudomonadati > Pseudomonadota > Alphaproteobacteria > Hyphomicrobiales > Xanthobacteraceae > Xanthobacter > Xanthobacter sp. BG11Y11_SDJG. The sequence continues at coordinate 1,279 of NZ_JBNFNU010000298.1, read as the reverse complement.
GCGCGCCGGGTTCCGCTTCCACCACATCTCCACCGACGAGGTGTTCGGCAGCCTCGGCCCGGAGGGCCTGTTCCGCGAGGACACTCCCTACCAGCCGAACTCCCCCTATTCGGCCTCGAAGGCCGCGTCCGACCATCTGGTGCGGGCTTGGTTCCACACCTATGGCCTGCCGGCGGTGATGTCGAACTGCTCCAACAATTACGGGCCGTACCACTTCCCCGAGAAGCTGATTCCGCTCGTCATCCTCAATGCGCTCGAAGGCGCCCCGTTGCCGGTCTACGGCACCGGCGAGAACGTGCGCGACTGGCTCTATGTGGAGGACCACGCCGAGGCGCTGGTGCTGATCGCCACCCGGGGCCGGCCGGGCGAGAGCTACAACGTCGGCGGCGCCAGCGAGCGCCGCAATATCGACGTGGTGCGCGCCATCTGCGGCGTGCTGGACCGGCGCGTTCCGGACCCGCGCATCGGCCCGCGCGAAAACCTGATCCGCTTCGTCACCGACCGCCCCGGCCACGATGCGCGCTATGCCATCGACTTCTCCAAGCTGGAGCGGGAACTGGGCTGGACGCCGCGCCACACCTTCGAGAGCGGCCTTGAGGCGACCGTGGACTGGTATCTCGCCAACCGCGACTGGTGGGAGCCGCTGCGCACCCGCTACCAGGGCCAGCGCCTGGGCCTTGCATCGTGACGCGCGTCCTCCTGTTCGGCGCCGGCGGCCAGCTCGGCCGCGAGATTGTCAGCCTCGCCGGGGCGCGCGGGCTGGTTCTCGTCGCCCTCGACCGCGCGGCCATCGACGTGTGCGACCCGGTGGCGGTGGCGCGCGCGCTGGAGGCGCACCGGCCGGACGCGGTCATCAATGCCGCCGCTTATACCGCCGTGGACAAGGCCGAGAGCGAGCCCGAGCTGGCCGCGCGCGCCAACGCCTTCGCTCCCGGCCACATGGCCGAGCGCTGCGCGCGCTACCGCACGCCGCTGGTCCACGTCTCCACCGACTATGTGTTCGACGGCACCAAGCAGGGCGCCTATGTGGAGGCCGATCCGGTGGCGCCGCTCGGCGTCTACGGCCGCACCAAGGCGGCGGGCGAAGCGGCCGTGCGCGCCGCCACGGAGCGGCACGTGATCGTGCGCACCTCGTGGGTCTACCGGCCCCGTACGGCAAAACAAATTTCCTCAAGACCATGCTCGCGCCTCGCCGGCGAGCGCGACCGCCTGACCGTGGTGGCGGACCAGCGCGGCTGCCCGACCGCGACCCCGCGACCTGGCCGTAGGCGCTGCTGGC
>NZ_JBNFNU010000297.1:0-5442 GCF_057364445.1 Xanthobacter sp. BG11Y11_SDJG | reverse complement strand
GCGAGCACCGCGAGGTTCGCCCCCGCATCGGGATCGCGCACGGAGCGGTAGCGCAGGATCTCCACCTGCGCCGCCCGCGCCGCGTCCGCAAGGCCCTGGCAGGGGCCGTAGTCGACGAGGGCGGTCCAGAGCGGCGCGTCCCGGCTCAGCGGGGGCGCCGTGAGGTCGAGATGCCGTGCGCTCGCCACCTCGACGGCGAACGCGGTGTACTGGCCGGCATTCTCGGGCCAGGGGGTCGCCGGCGATTCGGCGAAGAACAGCAGCCGGTAGAAGGCAAGCTCGGCCACCGCCGTCTCCGGCCGCTCGGCGGCGTAATAGACCCCGGCCGTGCGCCCGGCGCGGCGGAAGCGCGAGCCGTGCGGATAGGGCGGCGCATAGCGGAACGGGGTCGAGAGCAGGTAGTCGAGGTGCCGGCAGTCCGGCGGCACCGCCGGCTTGGTGGCCTCGATCATCTCCTCCAGCACGCGCTGCTCTTCGAGCGTGTCTACCAGCTTGAGCGTCGAGGTGAGGTGCTGCGCCTCCACCAGGCGCCAGCAGCGCCCGGCATAGGGCCGCGCCTCAGACGACAGCGCGTCGGGCGTCCAGATAGGCGATGACATCGACCAGCCCGCTGATGGTTTTGATCTTCTCGCTGGGCGTGCCGTCGAGGCCCGTGTTGGGATTGGTCAGCCAGGCGCGGGCGACCGCCTCCTCGCCGCCGGTGATCGCGTCGAGCGCGCGGAACAGGCGCACGAAGAGCAGGGCCAGCTCGAACGGCTTGGTGCCGGCCTCCAGCGCGAAGTCACCCTTCTTCATGCGCGTGAGCGTCGCCGGGCTGAGGCCGATGACGGCGGCGAGCGTCTGCGCGTTTACCCCGAGCCGCTCGGCGGCCCGCAGCAGCGCCTTGGTCAGCACGGCGCCCTGGCTGGAGGGGGCGGGGGCATGATGAGCACTGAGCGTCATCGGCGTGTGTCCTTTCCAATGAAAGAGTATCATAGAAAAATTTATAAGGAAACTAATCGTCTTCTGGCGGCCCGGACGACCTGGTGTGGAAATGGCCTTGGGCAAACGAAAAAGGGCGGCCTCGCGGCCGCCCTTCTCGTTTATCGCTGGAGCGGGGATCACTCCGCCGCGCCGGCCTCGCCCTTGGAGCCGGCCTCGCGCTCGGCCTTGGCCTTGGCCTCCAGGTCCTCGCCGGTGGTCTGGTCGACCACCTTCATGGACAGGCGGGTCTTGCCGCGCTCGTCGAAGCCCATGAGCTTGACCTTCACCTTGTCGCCTTCCTTGACCACGTCGGAGGGCTTGGCCACGCGCTCGTTGGCCATCTGCGACACGTGGACGAGGCCGTCCTTGGAGCCGAAGAAGTTCACGAAAGCGCCGAAGTCCACGACCTTCACGACCGTGCCCTCGTAGATCTGGCCCACTTCCGGCTCGGAAGCGATGGACTTGATCCAGTTGATGGCGGCCTTGATGGCCTCGCCATTGGCGGAGGCGATCTTGATGGTGCCGTCGTCTTCGATGTTGATCTTGGCGCCGGTCTTCTCGACGATCTCGCGGATCACCTTGCCGCCGGAGCCGATCACTTCGCGGATCTTGTCCACGGCGATCTTCATCACCTCGATGCGCGGGGCGTGCTCGCCGAGTTCCGCGCGGGCGGTGGTGAGGGCCTTCGCCATCTCGCCGAGGATGTGGACGCGGCCGTCCTTCGCCTGGGTGAGGGCGACCTTCATGATCTCCTCGGTGATGCCGGCGATCTTGATGTCCATCTGGAGCGAGGTCACGCCCTGCTCGGTGCCGGCCACCTTGAAGTCCATGTCGCCGAGATGGTCCTCGTCGCCGAGGATGTCGGAGAGCACGGCGAACTTCTCGCCTTCCAGGATCAGGCCCATGGCGATGCCCGCCACCGGGCGGCGCAGCGGCACGCCCGCATCCATCAGCGCCAGCGAGGTGCCGCAGACGGTGGCCATGGAGGACGAGCCGTTGGACTCGAGGATCTCCGACACCACGCGCAGGGTGTAGGGGAATTCGTGCTTCAGCGGCAGCATCGGGTGGATGGCGCGCCAGGCGAGTTTGCCGTGGCCGATCTCGCGGCGGCCGGGCGAGCCCATGCGGCCGGTCTCGCCCACGGAGAAGGGCGGGAAGTTGTAGTGCAGCAGGAAGTGCTCCTTGTAGGTGCCTTCCAGGCTGTCGATGAACTGCTCGTCCTCGCCGGTGCCCAGCGTCGCGACCACGAGGGCCTGCGTCTCGCCGCGGGTGAACAGGGCGGAGCCGTGGGCGCGCGGCAGGATGCCGACCTCGGAGACGATCGGGCGCACGGTGCGCACGTCGCGGCCGTCGATGCGGATGCCGTCGTCGAGGATGGCCCAGCGCACGATCTTGGCTTCGAGCGCCTTGAACACCTCGGAGACCACCTGCGGGTTCGGCACCTGCGTGCCGTCCTGCGCCAGTTCCTCGTAATACTTCTTCACCTTGGACTTGGCAGCGCCGACCGCCTCGTAGCGGGCCTGCTTCTGCTTGATCTTGTAGGCCTCGCGCAGGTCGGCCTCGGCGATCTCCTTGACCTTGGCCTCGATGGCGGAGACGTCGGCCGGCTGGAAGTTGCGCGGCTCCTTGGCGGCCTTCTCGGCCAGCTTGATGATGGCCTCGATCACCGGCTGGAAGTGGCGGTGGCCGAACATCACCGCGCCGAGCATGATTTCCTCGGGCAGTTCCTTGGCCTCGGACTCCACCATCAGCACCGCGTCGCCCGTGCCGGCGACCACGAGGTCGAGCGCGCTCTCTTTCACCTCGTCGAGGGTGGGGTTGAGCACATACTCATTCTCGATGAAGCCGACGCGCGCCGCGCCCACCGGGCCCATGAAGGGCACGCCGGAAAGGGTGAGGGCGGCGGAAGAGGCGACCAGCGCGACGATGTCGGGGTCGTTCTCGAGGTCATGGGCGAGCACGGTGACGACCACCTGGGTGTCGCACTTGTAGCCGTCCGGGAACAGGGGGCGGATCGGGCGGTCGATCAGGCGCGAGACCAGCGTCTCCTTCTCGGAGGGACGGCCCTCGCGCTTGAAGTAGCCGCCGGGGATGCGGCCGGCCGCGTAGGTCTTTTCCTGGTAGTTCACGGTCAGGGGGAAGAAGTCCTGGCCCGGCTTCGGCTCGCGGGCCGAGACGACGGTGGCGAGGACCTTGGTGTCGCCGTAGGTGGCGAGCACGGAGCCGTCGGCCTGGCGGGCCATCTTGCCGGTCTCCAGGATCAGCGTGCGGCCGCCCCAGTCCAGCTCTTCGCGATGGATGTCGAACATCTTGGTGGTTCTTTCTCTTCAGCGGACGAAGAAAAAGAGCCATGAGCAAGACGGCCGGACGCGCCGCGCGGCGGGGCGCGTCACGAAGCCCCTCCGACGGTTGCGTCCGGCGATCCTGCCATGGCTCGATTTCTGCCTTCGCGTGCCCGCGGCAGGCCCCATGCCCGCCGGCGCCGGCGCGCCGCGATGGATCGCAGCGCGCGATGTTCCGCGGCGCCGGCCCTTGCGGCCGGCGGCGGGAGGAGGCGTCAGCGGCGGATGCCGAGACGCTCGATCAGGGACTTGTAGCGCCCCTCGTCCTTCTTCTTCAGATAGTCGAGGAGACTGCGGCGCTGGGAGACCAGCTTCAGCAGGCCGCGGCGCGAGTGGTTGTCCTTCGCGTGGGTCTTGAAGTGCTCGGTGAGGTTCGAGATCCGCACGGTGAGGATCGCCACCTGCACCTCCGGCGAGCCCGTGTCGCCGCCCTTGGTCGCATATTCGTTGATGAGCGCCTGCTTGCGCTCGGCCGTGATCGACATCGGATGATCCTTTCAGATGGAGAAACAAGGGTGCACCGAAATCCGCGCGATCGAGCCGGGGAGGCGTTCGGTGCACGTTCGGCCGGGCCGGGATGTCGTCCAGCGCGGTCGAACAAGCGCGAAAGGCGGCGCCGAAGGCACCGCTCGCGCGGCGGACTATACATATTCGCCCGCGGCTTGCCAGCGGAATGTTGCAACCCGGGCGCCGCCCTCAGGAGCAGGCGAGGTAGTCGCGGAACACCCAGCCCAGCGGCTGGCCGGTCTCGATGGCGACCACATAGGCCCACGGCTTGCCCTTGCCGTCGGTGGCGTCGGCCTCGATGCGTACCAAGGTGCCGTTCTTCACCTGGCCGAGGATGTCGCCATAGGGGCCGCTGCGCGCGTTGAGCGGCGTCCCGGTGGGGTCGGCGATCCGGCAGCGGCTCTGTGCCGACGCCGGAAGGCTCGCCGTTGCTGCGAGGGCGGCGCCCAGAAGCCCGATCGCGATCCGGCCGGCGGGCCGGCGGAAGCGGAGAATGACGGATGCCGGCATGGGCCACCTCGGACATGCGCCGCGCACCCGCTTCGGGACCCGGTTGCGGCGTGCGCCGGCCGCAAGTGTAGCAGACCGGCGCCGCAACAGCAGGCCGACGGCCTCAGTCCTCGTGCTGGCGCTCCCGATTGCCGCCGCCCCGGCCCGCTGCTTTGCCCGCGCCTTTCCCGCCCTGGCGCGCCCAGTTGAACACGCGGTGGGGGAACACCTCGCCGCCCTCCACATCGCCGATGGCGATCAGGGCGCCCTGGCAGAACACGCCCGCATGGCCGTGCAGCACCGGCGCGTCGCGGCCGCGCAGGATCACGCTCTGGCCGCAGCGCAAGCGGTGCGCGTCGGGCGGGGTGACGGCGAGGTGCGGCAGTTCCTCGAGCGCGATCTCCACCGGGTCCAGCGCCTCGGCGAGCGCCGCCTCGCTTTCCTCGGCGCGCGCCTTCAGCTCGTCGAGCGGAACGAGATCCTCCTCAAGGAAGGCGCCGACGCGGGTGCGTCGGAGCGCGCTCACATGGCCGCGGCAGCCGAGCATGCGGCCGAGGTCGCGGGCGATGGCGCGCACATAGGTGCCCTTGCCGCACTCCGCCTCGATCACCGCGTGGTCGGCGTCCGGCCGGTCCACGAGGGCGATGGAATGGATGGTGACGGGGCGCGCCTCCAGCACCACCTCCTCGCCGTCGCGGGCAAGGTCATAGGCGCGCTCGCCGCCGATCTTGAGCGCCGAATAAGCCGGCGGCACCTGCAGGATCTCGCCCTTGAAGGCCTCCAGCATGGCGCGGATGTCGAGGTCGTCGGGCCGGTGCTCGTCGGTCGCCACCGGCTTGCCTTCGGCATCGTCGGTATCGGTCTCGATGCCGAAGCGCACCGTGAAGCGGTAGGACTTGCGGCCGTCCATCACGTAGGGAACGGTCTTGGTCGCCTCGCCGAAGGCGATCGGCAGGCAGCCGGAGGCGAGCGGGTCGAGCGTGCCCGCATGGCCGGCCTTCCTGGCCCCGAACAGGCGCTTGACGATGCTCACCGCCTGGGTGGAGGTGAGGCCGGTGGGCTTGTCGAGCAGCACCCAGCCGTCGGAGGTCGCGCTTCGGGCTGCGCGGGCGCTCGTCGCGGCCGCGCGGACCGCGCGGCG
>NZ_JBNFNU010000296.1:0-5446 GCF_057364445.1 Xanthobacter sp. BG11Y11_SDJG | reverse complement strand
CCGGCGCGGAGGCCGCGGCGCGCGGCTCCGCCGTGCGCTCGCTCACCGCCTCGCGGGGCTCGGTGGCCTTTCAGCGGAATGGTGCGGTTGACCGCGCTGCGCACGGCGAGGTCGATGCGGCGCGCAACGCCGCTCTCCTCGGCCCACAGATCGGTGATCCGCGGCAGAAAGTTCTCCTGGATCCAGGACTTCAGGAATCGCGTGGGAACGGACAGCTGGACCAGGTCGCTCTTGAGCGCCTCCAGTTCCATGCGCACGAACCAGCTGGTGTACTTCTCCTCGCCAAACTCCTCATGCAGGCGCTGGCGCACGCGCTCCCACTGGCTGCCCCCCGCATCCACGCCCACCGCGTCGGCGAGGCCCGGCCGGAACGGGCGTTTGCCAGGCTCGGATCCATCGGAATTGTGCGACTTGAACATAGAGGTCCCGGCCGCAGATGATGCGGCTCCCTGGTTGAGACGGGACGGCCGGTCGCGCCCGGAAGCGGGCTGCGCAGCCATCGCGCGAAGGTTGTGGTGAAGGCGCGGCGCCCGAACGGCGCCGACAGTGTCAGCGCGGCATCAGGCGCTCATCGGCGACCCCGACGGCGACGCCGCAATCGGCGTGGCCACGGAACGGGATCGGAAGGCGGGAGGGACCAGGCACGCAAAGGGCTTGAGGGAAGCGAAGGATGCCACGCCTTGTGCCATTTCGGTGCCTAAAGTCATAGCCGCCCCATCCGCCGCAGGCGCAGGGCGCCGTGCGGACCATTGGAATTTCAAGAGTAATGTTTATGTTCTTTGGTTGCTCTAGAAGAACTTTACACGTCCATCCCGAGCACAATTTTAGCTATCGGTAGCACACGCGAGTGGAAGGGCACGCCGCACGTCGGGGTTATATCAATGCGATAGGACATGATACACCCCTCCTCTTCCACGAAGAGCGTGAAAACCTTTGGCCTGTCGGTGAACACCCGGTGTCGCTCCGGGAGTGAGGTCGAACATACACAGGCCCCGTTGGGGGTGCAACGCCTTTCCCCGTGGCGTGGGATAACGGGTACAAGGGTCGCAGGGCCGCCCGGTGTTGCAGCGTTTCCATCAGCCGGCAAACCTCTGTGCCGCCAATGAGATTCGAAGCGGATGCGCGCGCGGCACGCGACGAGGGCCATCGCCGGAAGCCGGCAAGATGATACAGCCAAGAAAAGGCGCCGCGGGCCGCCGCGCGCGCTTGGCCCATAAGTGGTTCAGCGTCCAATTCTTTTCCTGATCGGTCCGGGACGGTCGCAGGCCGCCAATATTTGGCCGCACGATCCGCCCGGGTTGACGCGGCCGCGCCCCTGACGCAGACGCCCCGCCGAGATTCGTCGCCGGCCCGACCACGCGCTCCGGCTGCACGCAAAGAAAAAGGCCCGATAAATCGGGCCTTTTTTCCAAAAGTCAGAATTATTGACTTATCTATCTACTTACCGCTCATGCGGAAAGCTTGCGCACCCGTGCCGCGAGGCGCGACACCTTGCGGGACGCGGTGTTCTTGTGGATCACGCCCTTGGTCACGGCGCGCATCAGCTCCGGCTCGGCGGCCTGGAACGCAGCCTGCGCCTGGGTGGCGTCGCCGGCGGCGATGGCATCTTCCAGCTTGCGCAGGAAGGTGCGCACGCGGGAGCGGCGCGCACGGTTCACATCGGTGCGGCGCTCGATCTTGCGGGCCGCTTTCTTGGCGGAAGGCGTATTGGCCATCGGCCATCCTTGTCGTTTCGCGCAAATGGCGGTGCGAGCCCTTGCAGCTCTGATGCCCTGCGCTGGAATGGGTGAACACGCGGGCAGCGTTGGCCGCCTGCGAAGTGCCGGGCTTATAGGGGGGAAGCGGCGCGCCGTCAATACGGATGGCCGCGCAGCGCCGCGTTTCCCCAAGTCGGCCGGCCTGGGCCGCGGCGCCTTTCTCTCTATATATACATGTAGGGCTCCGGCGACCTGCCGCGCGACCACGTGGACGCTTTACGGCCAAGGGCGCCTTCGCGTATGTGCTGGGCCGGATGCGACGCGGCGGGCGCCGCCCGAACGAGGGTAATGGCATGAGCGATGTGGCGGTGACCGATCGTCCGGTGAGCGACAGCCTCGTGACGGTGTTCGGCGGCTCGGGATTCCTCGGGCGCCACGTTGTGCGCGCGCTCGCCAAGCGCGGCTACCGGGTGCGGGTCGCGGTGCGCCGTCCCGACCTCGCCGGCTTCCTCCAGCCGCTCGGCTTCGTCGGCCAGATCCAGGTCAGCCAGGCCAATGTGCGCTTTCCCGACAGCGTGGCGCGCGCGGCGGAGGGCTCCGAGGCGATCGTCAATCTGGTGGGCGTGCTGGCCGAGAGCGGCCGGCAGAGCTTCGATGCCGTCCATGTGTTCGGCGCCCGCACCATCGCCGCCGCCGCGAAGGCGGTGGGGGCGCCGCTGGTCCACATGTCGGCCATCGGCGCCGACGCCTCATCCCCATCCGCTTACGGCCGCAGCAAGGCCGAGGGCGAGGCCGCCGCGCGCGAGCTGATGCCGGACGCGGTGGTGATGCGGCCGTCGATCGTGTTCGGCCAGGAGGACGAATTCTTCAACCGCTTCGCCGCCATGGCGCAGGTCTCACCGGCGCTGCCGCTGATTGGCGGCGGCGTGACCAAGTTCCAGCCGGTGTTCGTGGGCGACCTCGCCCAGGCGGTGCTCGCGGCCGTGGACGGCAAGGCCAAGGCCGGCGCCACCTACGAGCTGGGCGGGCCGGAGGTGCGCACCTTCCGGGAACTGATGGAGCTGATGCTGCACGAGATCGCCGCCAAGCGGCTGCTGATCGACCTCCCCTTCGGCCTCGCGCATTTCATGGCCTACCTGACCGACTGGGCGCCCGGCGCGCCGCTCACCCGCGATCAGGTGGCGATGCTGCGCGCCGACAACGTGGTGAGCGAGGCCGCGATGAAGGCCGGCCTGACGCTGGAAGGCCTCGGCGTCGCCCCGTCCGCGCTCGCCACCGTTCTGCCGACCTATCTCTGGCGCTTCCGCAAGGGAGGACAGTTCACCCGCCTCACCGCCTGAGGGGCACCGGCGCGGCGCCGCACCGGCCCGCGCCCCAACGTTTCGGAACATCATGGGCATCGAGATCAAGATCTGCGGCCTCCGGACTGCCTCCACGCTGGAGGCGGCGCTGGAGGCGGGCGCCGATCTCGTGGGCTTCGTGCATTTCGCCAAGAGCCCGCGCCACCTGTCGATCGCCGAGCTGCCCGCCTTGTCCGCGCAGGTGGGCGCCCGGGCGCTGAAGGTGGCGCTCACGGTGGATGCGGACGATGCGACGCTCGCCGCTCTCGTCGCCGCGCTCGATCCCGACATCCTCCAGCTTCACGGCTCCGAGAGCCCCGCCCGGGTCGCCGCCATCCGCGCCGCTTTTGGCCGGCCGGTGATGAAGGCGCTGCCCGTCGCGCGGCGGGAAGACCTGGCGGGGGTTCGAGGTTTCGCAGCGGTCGCCGACCGCCTCCTGTTCGACGCCAAGCCCGCGCCCGGCGACGTGCTGCCCGGTGGCAACGGGCGTCCGTTCGACTGGCGCCTGCTCGCCGGCCTTGACGTTTCCTGCCCCGCCATGCTTTCCGGAGGGCTTGACGCGGACAATGTGGCCGAAGCCCTTGCGGCGGCGCGGGTCGATGGCGTGGATGTCTCCTCGGGCGTCGAGGATGCTCCCGGCATCAAGTCGCCGGACAAGATCCGTGCCTTCGTGGCGGCGGCGCGCAGCGCAGCCGCGGCGAGGGACGCGGCCGCTGCAACCGTATCCTCTTGAGAAGAGCCGAGGTTTCGTGAACGCCCCCAACTCCTTCCGCACCGGTCCCGACGAGCGCGGCCATTTCGGCATCCATGGCGGCCGCTTCGTCGCCGAGACGCTGATGCCGCTGATCCTGGAGTTGGAGAAGGCCTATGAGGCGGCCAGGGCCGATCCCGCCTTCGAGGCGGAGATGGACGGCTATCTCGCCCATTATGTGGGCCGCCCCTCTCCGCTCTATTACGCCGAGCGCCTCACCGAATATCTGCGCGAGGTCGCGCAGAAGGCCGGCAAGGACGGCGGCGCCAAGATCTATTTCAAGCGCGAGGAGCTGAACCACACGGGCTCCCACAAGGTGAACAACGTGCTCGGCCAGATCATGCTGGCGCGCCGCATGGGCAAGCACCGCATCATCGCCGAGACCGGCGCCGGCCAGCACGGCGTCGCCACCGCCACGCTCTGCGCGCGCTTCGGCCTGAAGTGCGTGGTCTATATGGGCGCGGTGGATGTGGAGCGGCAGAAGCCCAACGTGTTCCGCATGAAGATGCTGGGCGCCGAGGTGGTGCCGGTGCAGTCCGGCTCCAAGACCCTCAAGGACGCCATGAACGAGGCGCTGCGCGACTGGGTCACCAACGTGCACGACACCTTCTATTGCATCGGCACCGTCGCCGGCCCGCACCCCTATCCGGCCATGGTGCGCGACTTCCAGTCCATCATCGGCCGCGAGACCCGCGCGCAGATCATGGAGGCGGAGGGGCGCCTGCCCGACAGCCTGATCGCGGCGGTGGGCGGCGGCTCCAACGCCATGGGCCTGTTCCATCCGTTCCTGGACGATCCCTCGGTGGAGATGTTCGGCGTCGAGGCGGCGGGCCACGGCCTGACCTCCGGCCAGCATGCCGCCTCCATCTCCGGCGGCAAGCCGGGCGTGCTGCATGGCAACCGCACCTATCTGCTCATGGACGGCGACGGGCAGATCGCCGAGGCGCATTCCATCTCCGCCGGCCTCGACTATCCCGGCATCGGGCCCGAGCATTCCTGGCTCAACGACATCGGCCGGGTCACCTACATCCCCTGCACCGATTCCGAGGCGCTGGCCGCGTTCCAGATCTGCTCGAAGCTCGAGGGCATCATCCCGGCGCTCGAATGCGCGCATGCGCTCGGGAAGGTTCTGGAACTCGCCACCGAGCGGCCGCAGGACCATCTGATGGTCATGAATCTCTCGGGCCGGGGAGACAAGGACATCTTCACGGTGGCCGAGCATCTGGGGGCACAGATATGAGGCAGAAGCTGCGCTTTGCGTCCGCCGTCCCGACCTTAGCCATGGCCGCCTTCGCCGGCGGCGCGGCCGCCGATCCGGCCGGCCTCATCCTGACCACCGACAAGGTGCGCTCGGACGGCGGCGGCGCTTTCATCTCCGTGTCGGTGAAGAACAATTCCACTCAGGTGATCGACCAGATCATCGTCACCTGCAGCTTCAAGAACGGCGGCAAGGTGGTGGGCACCTCCTCCACCACGCTGTTTTCGACCGTTCCCGGCGTCACTGGCCAGGACCAGGTGCGCCTGCTCGGCGTGAGCGCCACCGCGGCGGACTGCGCCATCACCAGCCCCAAAGTCCTGACGGCATCCTGACGGCATCCCGATCGCCATTCCGACCGTGCGCCGCCCCGGCGGCGCGCAGCCCCCGTCCCGGCGCCGCG
>NZ_JBNFNU010000295.1:0-5447 GCF_057364445.1 Xanthobacter sp. BG11Y11_SDJG | reverse complement strand
AGCGTGCCGCCGGGCGGGAGGCGCGCGGCCTGGCGCCACGAGCATCAGGCGGCGGCCAAAGCGAGAAGCGCCAGGCGCAGGAGGGGTGACAAGAGGGGTGCCAGGAGGGGTGACAAGAGGGGTGTCATGCGCCGGCCCTCAAGTCAGGAACCGGCCGGATCGGCCAGGATCACGTCGCGCACCGCCTCGTGGTACTTCACGTAGCCCGAGCACCGGCACAGATGGCCGTCGAGCGCCTCGGTGACGGTGCGCTCCAGGTCGGCGCGCGGGATCGGCGCCTTCTCCAGCCGCTCCAGCAGCACCTGCCCCTCATTGAGGAAGCCGGGCGTGCAATAGCCGCACTGGAAGGCGAAATGGGTGGTGAAGCTCTGCTGGAGCGGCGTCAGCGCGCCGTCCTTGGCGTGGCCCTCCACGGTGCGGATCGCCTTGCCGTCGAAGTCGGTGGCGGCGATGACGCAGGTGGGCATGGTGGCGCTGGTGCCGTCGGCGGCATCGACGATCACCGCGCAGCTGAGGCACTGGGCGGCGCCGCAGCCGAACTTGGTGCCGGTGAGGCCCAGCACCTCCCGCAGGAAGTCGTTCATGGAGAGGTCGGCGCGCACCTCGATGGGTCCGTGGGCGCGGCCGTTGATGGTCAGCGAGATCGCGGGCACAGTCAGCCTCCCTCACAGGACGCGCCGGACATCGTCCGGCGTCACGGGCAATGCGGAAAGCGCTTTCCGGTGGCGTCGGCGATGGCGTTGAGGATCGCCGGGATCACCGGGATCATCACCACCTCGGCGATGCCCTTGGGGGGCTCATTGGGGGCGACCGGCGGCAGGATCTCCACCTCCAGGGCATGGATCGGCAGGTCCGAGGCGCGGGCGATGACATAGTCGCCGAGGTTCCAGCGGCCGTTGCCGGGGCCGTCCTCGAACGGCGGCAGGTTCTCCAGCAGCGCCTGGCCGACCCCCATGGCGAAGCCGCCCTGGGCCTGGCCGCGCACCACCTCCGGCGCCAGCGCATGGCCGCATTCGAGCACGCTGTAGGCGCGCGCGACCCGCACCGCGCCGCTCGTTCGGTCGATCTCGACCCGCACCAGCGTGCCGCAGCCCGAGATGAAGGAGGTGCCGATGCGGTTGTAGCTCGCCGGCGGGAAGGCGACGAAGCTGCGGTCGAGCACCTTGAACGGCCCCTTGCCGCGGCGCACCGCCAGCGCGTCGAGGTCGGCCGCCCAGTTGAAGCCGTCCAGCGGGAAGGCCGCCTGCGCCCAGGCCCAGCGCGAGAAGGCATGGGCCATGGCGCCGGTGAGCGCACCCATGGCGTGGGCCTTGGCGGCGAGGTCCGGCTGCGCCAGAGGCGGCAGGCCGGACATGATGAGCATGCCGTCCTGCCAGAAGGCCTCCTCCCACAGGAAGCGGCGCGGGTCGCTGTGCGGGATGCCCCACAGCGCCAGCGCGCCGGCCACAGGCCGAAGCGCAGCACGATGCGCGCCGCCTCGCCGGCCGCCTGGGTGCCCACATGGGCGCCGATGGAGGCGCTGGTGGCGGAGGAGATGGCCGGCACCCAGCGCGGGTTCTTCGCCGCCTTGTCCTGCGCCGCCTGGGTGATGGTGTAGGGATCGCCCGAGGTGACGAGGCCGAGCGCGCCGAACGCGTCGATGCGCGCCACCGCCACCTCGTCGGCGACCCGGCCGAGATACTGCGCCACCCGGTTCGCCACCGCCGTGCCGACGCCGTTGCCCATCTCCACCGCGTCGCAGACGATCCGCACGCGCCCGTCCGGCTCCAGCTCCACCCGCCCCAGCGAACAGTCGGCGCCAGTGCCGTAGTCCTTCACGCATAGAGCGAGGCCGGTGCCGACGAGGCTGCCCGCGGGCGCCGCCGCCTTCGCCGCGGCACGGCCGCGCCACAAAGCGTGCGCCTCCATCTTGTCGAGCAGCTCCGGCGTGCGCACCGAGACCGTCCACGGATTGCCGGTCATGGTGCGCCCGCCCGTCTTCAGCAGGTTGCGCCGGCGCAGGGTGACGGGATCGATGCCGAGCTTGTCCGCCGCCTCGTCCATCAGTGTTTCGAGCGCGGTGGTGACCTGCACCACGCCGTAGCCGCGCATGGAGCCGGCGGTGACGCCCCGCGTGTGCTCGGCCAAGGTGGTCACGTCCACCTTCGGCACGTCGTAGGCGCCGATGGCGGAGGTGGCGGAGACCACCGCGACGCTGGCCGAATAGTTGGCGAGCCCGCCGCCGTCGAGCACGTGGTCGGCGGCGAAGGCGCGGATGCGCCCGGTGGCCCGCTCGAACGCCACCTGCGAGCGCATGTCGAAGGCATGGCGCTTGATGCCGCCCTGGAACTGCTGGAAGCGGTCATGGGCGAGCCGGATCGGCCGGTCCGGCAGGAACAGGGCGGCGAGCGCCACATAGAGCGGGAAGGGGGTGTGGTCTCGCCCGCCGAAGCCGCCGCCGAGATGGGCGAAGCGCGTGTCGATGCTGCGCGGCTTGAAGCCGGCCTTGGCGGCGCCGAGCATCTGGCCGAGCGCCTCCGCCGCCTCGAAGGGCGACTGCGTGCCGACAGCCAGCCGCAGCGCCTTGGCCTTGGGATCGTACCAGGCGAGCCCGCATTCCGGCTCCAGGAACATGGGATCGATGGACTGGGTGCGGAAGCTGCGGTCGAGCACCAGCGCGGCCGGATCGGCGGCAGCGATCCCGGCGCGGATCGCCTCGCCGTAGGTGGCGCCCTTCTTGTATTGGCCGCCTTCCGCGGTGGGCAAAGGCTGCCAGATCGGCCGCCCGCCGGCCTCGAAGAATCCGGGGCTGATCCAGCCTTCCATCAGCGGGGAATAGACGTCCGGCGCGCCGGGCGTCGGGCCGGCAACGCGGGTAAAGCGCATGGCGGCGTAATTGGGCCGCGCCAGCGGCCCTGTCTCGGCGCCGAAGACGAGCGGGCTCTTCTCGCGCAGGATCACGCGGGCGCGGTCGAAGGCGTCGAACCGCTCGAACAGCAGCAGCGCCGCCGGCTGGCCGAGATAGAGCGGCGTCGTGCCCACCGGGCACAGCAGGTCGCCGGCATAGAAGGGCGGCACCTTGAGGCCGGCCCGCTCCAGGTCCTTCGCCGTCACCACCACCGTGGGCTTCAGGTCGCCGTCGAGGCCGCCAAGGTCGATGCCGGTGAGCACGTGGGTCGCGTCCGCCGCCCGCACCAGTAGGGCATGGGCCGTGGTGGCGGGCCAGCCCTCCATGTCCGCGGCGCGGAAATCGGAGACGTAGAGCTTGGCGCCGGTGACCTTCGCCACCGCATCGATGCGCCCGTGCCCGGCTGCCGCCGGATTGGGCCGGGCGCGGCCGGGCAGGGTCTGCGTGTCGTCGAACGCCGCCGCCATGGCCACCGGAAGCCGCGACAGGCTGAGCGCGATGCCGCCGGCCGCACTCCATTTTCAGCACGTCCCGCCGCGACGGTTCTGTCACTGGTTGCCCCCTGTCGTGCCTACGGTCACGCCCAGAAGCCCGCGGGCTTCCCATGGGTACGCTTTGTTTTAGAAGAAAACGAATTTTCTTTTCAACAGAGGACAGAAATACTTTTTGACGGTTGCATAATACAGGTAAACACTACCGGGACCGCCCCCGCCTGCGAGCGAAGGCTCCGGCATCGACCCGTGCCCAAGCTGCGCCCAGGCCGCGCCGACGCCGACGGGACCAGCGGAGAGACCCGGGAATCGGAGTAGCAGAGCGGCCGCGTCCGTGCCTATTCCCACATTTGAGGGATAGAGTATTTTGCGATGCAAGATCAGCAGCGATTTTACGCCGTGAAGGCAAAGAGCATCGCAGCAAAACGGGGCGGCTCTTCTTGCCGGTCGGCGGGAGCGGGGTACGGCAGGCGCACGGGGTGCCCTAGCGGTCGCCGCCGTCGCCCATCTGGAAGCGCCGCAGCAGGGTGGCGTGGGAGGTGACGCCGAAATGGCGGTAGAGCGCCTTCTGGTACTGGGCGACGGTGTGCTCGGACAGAGACAGGCTCAACGCCATCTCCTTGCGGCTGCGCCCGTCGAGAAGGAGATTGAGCACCAGGCGGAGCCGCGGCGAGAGGCGCGGCACCGAGGCGCCGCGGTCCTGCGGCCAGCCCTGCTCGTGCAGCCACGGCAGCTCCGTGAGCAGGATGTGGGCGATGCGCGAATCGCGCTCGCAGAAGGCCGGCGCCCCCTGCCGGCGATAGAGGCCGATGACGCTGACCGCCCGGTCGTCGATGGGTCGCAGGGAGAAGATGAAGGGGCCGATGTCGGCCTCGTGCAGGTGGGCGGCCACCCCGGACGCGACGAATGCCGCCTCGTCCACCACCTGCTGCCGAAGGCGCGTGACGTGGGCGTCCTTCGCCCGCATCTCGGCGAGCATCTTCTGCGAGGTCCACGCCATGTCCGGGTGGCTGGCGGCCAGAAGGAGGCGGGTGTAGCGCGCCTCGTCGAACCCGCCATGGGCCATGGCGAGATAGACCGGCTGCGCGCCCGGCTCGACGAAGCAGCCGAGGCTCCAGATCCAGGCGTCGGCATCGATCAGCCGGCAGAGGCCCTCCACCAGCTGCCGCTTTACGCTTGAGAAATCCTGGCGCGAGACAATCACCTCGCCGAGCAGCCGGACGATTTCCCGCACGTCGTCCTCGCCGAGCAGCGGCACGGCGTCGTCGGGCGTGGGGCCGATATCGCGGGTCATCGGGCGCTCGCTCTCGCTGGGTCAGTCCTTGTGTGGCGGCTGGGCGGTGGATTCGCAAGCCGGACCAGGGCGGGAGAGGGATGGGTCACGCCGCGATGAAGTACCTTCTGCCCAGCCTGCTGTGCTTCAATGCCGGCTTCGTGGACACCGCCGGCTTCGTCGCCCTCAACGGCCTGTTCGCGGCGCACGTCACCGGCAACCTCGTCACCTTCGCGGCCGCGCTGGCGGACGGGCGCATGCCGGACCTGTCGAAGATCATCGCCGTGCCGGTGTTCTGCGTCGTGGTGGTCTGCGCGCGGCTGCTCAGCCAGGCGCTGGCGCAGCGCGGCATGGACGATTTCCGCGTGCTGATGGCGGCGAAGCTCGTGCTGCTCGCCCATGCCGCCTTGGTGGCGATCCAGGTCGGCCTGCCGCTCCCCGCCGACACTCCCAATGCCGTGATGACGGGCATGACGCTGGTCAGCGCCATGGCGCTGCAGAACGCGCTGCACCGCACCCACCTCACCGATGCGCCGCCCTCCACCGTGATGACCGGCACCATGACGCAGGTGCTGCTCGACCTGACGCAGGCGATGCGCCCGCCCGCCGGCGGCCTCCCGGAGCCGGTGCGCCAGCGCCTGCGCCGCTTCGCGCTGTTCTTCGCCAGCTTCTGCGCCGGCTGCGCGGTCGCCGCTCTGCTCTACCGGGCGGTGGGGGTCTGGTGCTTCCTGCTGCCGCCGCTGGTGGCGCTGGCGGAGATCCTGGTCCTGTCCGCCGCGCCACCGGCCGAGCCCGC
>NZ_JBNFNU010000294.1:0-5481 GCF_057364445.1 Xanthobacter sp. BG11Y11_SDJG | reverse complement strand
GTCGCGGCCGGGGGCGGCGCTTTTTCCACGCGCACCGTGGAGAAACCGAGCGCGCGCACCTCGCGCTCCACCGCATCGCCGTTCGAAGGCGGTATGGACCGCGTCGCGCGCCTTCGCATGGGCGAGCGCGAAGCGCAGCACCTCCGCCGTGGGCAGGCTCGCGCCGGTGCGGCCGAGGGCGATGCGCGCCGGGGTGTGGCGGGCGAATCCGAGCCAGGGATCGCGGGCGGTCATGCCGCCTGGTCCGCTACGAAGCCGAGCAGGGGGTGGTGCGCATCCGCCGGCAGCAGGCGGCCGTCCGCCCCGGCGATGCCCATCTTCTCCAGCCACGCCTCGAATTCGGGCGCGCGCTTGAGGCCCAGCACCTCGCGCACATAGAGCGCGTCGTGGAACGAGGTGGACTGGTAGTTCAGCATCACGTCGTCGGCGCCGGGAATGCCCATCACATAGGTCACGCCCGCCGCGCCGAGCAGGGTCAGGAGGGTGTCCATGTCGTCCTGGTCGGCTCGGCATGGTTGGTGTAGCAGACGTCGACGCCCAGCGGCACGCCCAGCAGCTTGCCGCAGAAGTGGTCCTCCAGCCCGGCGCGGATGATCTGCTTGCCGTCATAGAGATATTCCGGGCCGATGAAGCCCACCACGGTGTTCACCAAAAGCGGCTCGAACACCCGCGCCACCGCATAGGCGCGCGCCTCCAGCGTCTGCTGGTCGACGCCGTGATGGGCGCCGGCGGACAGCGCCGAGCCCTGGCCGGTCTCGAAATACATGGCGTTCTGGCCCACCGTGCCGCGCTTCAGCGCCCGGGCCGCATCGGTTCCTTCCTTGAGCACCGCGAGATCGACGCCGAACGAGCGGTTCGCGCCCTCGGTGCCGGCGATGGACTGGAACACGAGGTCCACCGGCGCGCCCCGGTTCATCAGCTCGATGGAACTGGTGACGTGGGTCAGCACGCAGCTCTGGGTGGGGATGTCGAAGCGCCGGATCACCTCGTCCATGAGCTTCAGCAGGCGGTCGATCACCGGCAGGCTGTCCGAGGCGGGGTTGATGCCGATCACCGCGTCGCCGCAACCATAGAGCAGGCCGTCGAGGATCACCGCGGAGACGCCGGCCGCGTCGTCTGTGGGATGGTTGGGCTGGAGGCGCACCGCCATGGTGCCGGGCAGGCCGATGGTGTTGCGGAAGCGCGTGACCACCCGGCACTTGCGCGCGGCGAGGATCAGATCCTGGTTGCGCATGATCTTCGAGACCGCTGCGGCCATCTCCGGCGTGAGGCCGGGCGCGAGGGCGGCAAGCGCCTGCGGCGTTGCCGCATCCGACAGCAGGAAGTCGCGGAAATCGCCCACCGTCAGGGCACTGACCGGCGCGAAGGCGGCGCGGTCGTGGCCGTCGAGGATGAGGCGCGTCACCTCGTCCGTCTCGTAGGGCACCAGCGCCTCGGAGAGGAACGCCTTCAGCGGCACCTCGGCGAGGCACATCTTGGCGGCGACGTTCTCCTCCGCGCTGGCGGCGGCGATGCCCGCCAGCATGTCGCCGGAGCGCGGCGGGGTCGCCTTGGCCATCAATTCCTTCAAATCGGCGAACGCATAGGATTTCGCGCCGACCCGGTGGACGAAGGCCATGACCCAACTCCTCTGGCTCGAATGCGACCGCCTCGGCGCCCGCACCGCTCAGCCGCCACGATCCGGCGATCCGCGCTCCAATGCAACAAGCATGCCCCAAGACACGCAGGTACGCAGGCCCCGGATGGGCCGCGGGCGCCGCAGCCGCCGGCTCCGCGTTCATTCCCGGTTCAGGCGAGCGGCTCTAACCACCCGCGCCACGGTGCAGGTTCCACTGCCCGCGCGGGCCATGGGAGCCCTGCCGCGGACAGGGGCGAAGGCGCTGCGGCCACGCGGGGTGGCCGCGCGCTTGGATGCCGCGCCGTGCCGGACCTTGCGCAGGATGCGCAGGCCGGGGTCCTGATCGCGACCGGTCTTCCTCCTTCGGCCCGGCGGGCGCATGCCCGGCGGTGGACCGGGCGCGCCTCGTCTCAACGGAGTGACTTCGACATGGCCTTCAAGCCCGACCGCAGCCGGTCCCGCGCCGGCAGCCTTGTGCGTATCCTCGCCGGCGGTGCCGCGCTCGCGGCGCTCGCATCCGTGCCGGCGGCAGCGGAGACCCAGCTGGAGCGCGGCAAGTATCTCGCGACCATCATGGACTGCACCGGCTGCCACACGCCCGGCGCGCTGATCGGCAAGCCCGACATGGCGCGCTATCTGGGCGGCGCGGACGTGGGCTTCCAGATCCCCACCGTCGGCGTCTTCTATGCGCCCAACCTCACGCCGGACAAAGAGACGGGCCTTGGCGCGTGGAGCGCGGCGGAGATCGTCGACGCGGTGCGCAAGGGCGTGAGGCCCGACGGCCGGATGCTGGCGCCGATGATGCCCTATCCCTCCTACGGCGCCATGTCGGATGGCGATGCCATGGCCCTCGCGGCCTATCTGAAGAGCCTGCCGCCGGTGAAGCACAAGGTGCCCGGCCCCATCGGCGCCACCGAGAAGGCGCCGGCGCCCTACCTCACGGTGGTGATGCCGCAGTGAGCCACGGGGGCGCGTGCGCGCCCCCGGCCGAACGGTCTCCCGCGCGCCCCCAGCCATGCCCCGTCGCCCTCCGGCTTGACCGGAGGGCTCATGGACCCTGGCGGCACGCCCAGCATCGACGATGGATGCTCCGGTCAAGCCGGAGCATGACGGCGGTTGGGCGGCCGTCGCGCCTCACACCACCTTCAGCTCGCGCATCGGGGCGTTGCAAGCGAGGCGGTCGAAGCCGAGGGGCGAAAGGTCGAGGCTGAGATAGCGCCCGTGGACGATCAGCTCGGCGAGGCCACGCCCGATCGCCGGCGACTGCTGCAGCCCGTGGCCGGAGAAGCCGTTGGCGAGCAGGAAGCCGTCGAGCCCCGCGACGGCGCCGATGAAGGCGTTCTGGTCGAAGGCGTTCATGTCGTAGTGCCCGGCCCAGGCGCGGCCCTGTCGGATGCGCTCGAAGGCGGGGATGCGGGCGGCGAGCTGCGGCCACACCACATCCTCGAAGAAGGCGTGATCCACCTCGAAATCGTCGCTGTCGGGGTCGTCTTCGGGCGGGGGAGCCGAGCCGCCGAGGAAGCCGCCCCCCTCCGGGCGCACATAGACGCCGCTCGGATCGATCACCAGCGGCAGGTCGCGCGGCGGGTCCTCCGCCGTGAAGGTGAAGATCATCCGCTTCTTCATGTGCACCGGAATGTCGATGCCGGCCGAGGCCGCGAGCGCCCGCCCGCCCGCGCCGGCCGCATTCACCACCATGCCGGCGGGAAGGAACGTTCCGTCCGCGAGCCGCACCCCGGTCACCCGGCCGCCAGAGGTCTCTACGGCCTTGGCGCGGGCCGCGCGGTATTCGACGCCGAGGCTACGGGCCTTGCGGCGCAGCGCCATGAACAGGCTCCAGCCGTCGAACCAGCCTTCCCCCGAAAGGCCGAGGCATCCGGCGGCGATGCCCGAGCGGTCAAGCCAGGCAAAACGCGCCGCGAGCGCCTCCGGCTCCAGGAAGGCGATGTCGGCGCCGTGGGCCTGCTGCACGCGGTGCCCCGCTTCGAGCGCCGCGCGCCCCTGCGCGCTGGCGAGGAACAGGTATCCGCCCTCGTGCAGCGACAGCGCCGGCCGGTCGCCGTCCACAGCCAGAAGCTCCGGCGCGGCGCGCAGGAACGCGATGCCGAACAGCGAAATCTGGACGTTGATGGCGCACGAATATTGCTGGCGGATGGAGGCGGCCGACAACGCCGAGGCCGCGCGGGCATAGGTCGGGTCCTGCTCCAGCACCAGCACGCGGCCGGTGAAGGCGGGATCGGCGGCGAGATGGTAGGCGACCGAGGAGCCGGTCGCGGCCCCGCCGACGATCACCACGTCGAAAGACGGGTCCATGGAACGCCTCCGCGCGTCAACCCGTCGCCAGGGTCTTCAGCAGCGCCAGCACGGCGGCGGTGTCGGCGCCGAGGCGGGGGCTCGCGCTCGCCGCCACCTGCCGCACGCCGTCGATGACGATCGGGCTCGCCAGTGAGGGCAGCGTGCCGCCGCCGGCCTCGGGCAGGGCGACGTTCAGGCCGCGATGGATCACCTGCGGGTCCGCGAATACCTGGGGGATGGTGTTGATGGGGCCGGCCGGCACACCTTCCTTCTCCAGCGCCGCGAGCAGCGGATCGCGCTCGCGGCGGATGACGAGACCGGCGAGCAGCGGCACCAGATCGGCCCGGTTGGCGACGCGCCCGGCATTGCCGGAAAAGCGCGGATCCTGCGCCAGGTCCGGCGCGCCGAGCACGGCGCAGAAGCGCGCGAACTGGCCGTCATTGCCCACGGCGACGATCAGGTGGCCGTCGGCGCAGGCGAACACCTGGTAGGGCACGATGTTGGGATGGGCGTTGCCCATGCGGGTCGGCGCCTTGCCGGAGGCGAGATAGTTCATGGCCTGGTTGGCGAGCACGCTCACCTGCGTGTCCAGCAGCGCCATGTCCACATGGCCGCCCGTGCCGGTCTCCTCGCGCCGGCGCAGGGCGGCGAGGATGCCGACGGTGGCATAGAGGCCGGTGAAGATGTCGGCGAAGGCGACGCCCACCTTTTCCGGCTCGCCGTCCGGCTCCCCGGTCAGCTCCATGATGCCGCCCATGCCCTGCACCAGGAAGTCATAGCCCGCGCGGGGCGCGTAGGGGCCGTCCTGGCCGAAGCCGGTGACGGAGCAATAGACGAGGCGGGGGTTCTCGGCCTTCAGGCTCTCATGATCGAGCCCGTATTTCTTCAGGCCGCCGACCTTGAAGTTCTCGATCAGGACATCGCATTCCCGCGCCAGAGCGCGGATGGTGGCCTGGCCCTCGGCGGTCTCGAAATCCACCGCCACCGACTTCTTGCCCCGGTTCGTGGCGTGGAAATAGGCGGCGCCCAGAGGCGCGCCATCGGCGCCGGTGAAGAAGGGCGGTCCCCAGGTGCGGGTATCGTCGCCGCCCGCCGGCCGCTCCACCTTGATGACCTCGGCCCCGAGATCGGCGAGCAGCTGCCCGGCCCACGGCCCGGCGAGGATGCGCGCGAGTTCAAGGACACGAAGGCCGGCAAGGGGAGGGGACATGGGCGGGTCCTTCCGGCGCGCAGGCGGCGCGCGAGCAAATGGGGGCAGGCAGACCTAAGCAATTGTGACGCCGGACGGAAGGCCAAAATCGTCCCCTGCGGCGAGGATGCCGGCGCGGCGCTTGCCCGTGCCCGTGCCCTTTCCCGTTCCGGCCCGTCGCCGTATGGATGGCCGTCGCCAGGAGCCCCGCTTTATGACCGTGCCCTCCGCCGCCCTCGATTTCTCGCAGTCGCGCGTGCTCGTCACCGGCGCGGCGGGCGGCATCGGCCGCGCCATCGCCGCGGCCTTCGCGGCCCAGGGCGCCCATGTGATCCTGGCCGATCTCAGTGCCGAGCGCGCCGGCGCGGTCGCCGCGCTA
>NZ_JBNFNU010000293.1:0-5482 GCF_057364445.1 Xanthobacter sp. BG11Y11_SDJG | reverse complement strand
CGAGACCTCCTCGTCGAAGCGGCGGCGCCCCGCCTCGCCCGCGCCGGCCGCTTCGTCGAGCGCGCGGCGCAGCTGGTTGGCGACGAACGAGAAGCCGTTGCCCTGGTGCCGCACCCGGCGGGAGATGAGAAGCACCGGGATCGCCGCGCCGCCGGGCTGGCGGCGAAGGACGGTGCCGAGCAGCGCCGGCATGTGCGGATATCCTGCCTCGGTCAGCCGGCGCGCCATCTCCGCCTGCGCGCCGCGCGCCGGATCGGCGCGGCGGAACAGGCGGACCGCCACGTCGCCGGCAGCGGCCAGCGTGCCGGTGGGTTCCTTGATCTCAACGATCTCGGACGGCTCGTCCTGGCCTGGCGCGGCGTCGCCGAGGCCGGGGGTCGCCGAGAAGACGAGCGCGCTGCCGTCCGGCAGAGCGAGGCTGCCATTGTCGCCCACCGCCTGCACGACGCCGTGGGCGAAGCGCTCGAGCGCCACGCCGTCGGTGAGATAGCCGACACGCCGGCCGTGGCGCACCCGCGCCAGCGCCAGCTGCGGCACCAGCGCCGGCGGCGCCTCGTCCTCCCAGACCACGGCGAGCGGCAGGAGGAAGCGCTCGGTGCGGCCGTCGCGCTTCGCCTCGATCTCGGTGAGCGCCACCGGGCGGCGGGCGCTCGGCAGCACCGCCACCCAGCCGATCTTCACCTGCGGCAGGGGCGCGGCGGATACGCCGTGCGGGGTGCTTTCGAGCGGGAACCAGGAGCGCCGCGCCAGATAGGGGGGCAGGCACTGCTCCTCCAATGTCGCCCGGTGCGGCTCCGAGAGGGCGTCCATCAGCCCGCCGCGCACCACCAGGGTGGCGAACTCCGGCAGTTGCTCGCTGGCGCCGGCGCGCCAGTCGGGCTCCGCCGCCTCGGCGGAGAGGGCGAAGGCATAGAAGCCGTAGGGCGGAAGCGTGAGCATATAGGGGGCGCGGCCGATGGGGGGCATCGGCGTGCCGCCCATCAGGTCCACGGGCACCCGGCGGTCGAACTCCGACAGGTCGAGTTCCACCGCCTGGAGCGTGCGCGAGAGATTGGCGACGCACAGGATGCGCTCGTCGCCATGGGCGCGCAGGAACGCAAGGATGCGCCGGTTGGCGGGATACAGCGCATGGAACGTGCCGCGCCCAAAGGCGCGGTGCTGCTTGCGCACCGCCAGCACGCGCCGCATCCAGTGGAGCAGCGAGGAGGCATCGCGCTGCTGCGCCTCCACGTTGAGCGCGGCAAAGCCGTACAGCGGGTCCTGGATCACCGGCAGCACCAGCTTTTCGGGGTCCGCCTTGGAGAAACCGCCATTGCGGTCGGGCGACCACTGCATGGGGGTGCGCACCCCGTCGCGGTCGCCGAGATGGATGTTGTCGCCCATGCCGATCTCGTCGCCGTAATAGATCACCGGCGTGCCGGGCATGGTGAGGAGGAGGGCGTTCATAAGCTCGATGCGGCGCCGGTCGCGCTCCATCAGCGGGGCGAGGCGGCGGCGGATGCCGAGATTGATGCGCGCCCGCCGCTCCGCCGCATAGACGTTCCACAGATAGTCGCGTTCGGCGTCGGTGACGGTCTCGAGCGTCAGCTCGTCGTGGTTGCGCAGGAATATGGCCCACTGGCAGGTGTCCGGGATCGCCGGCGTCTGCCGCAGGATGTCGGTGATCGGGAAGCGGTCCTCCTTGGCGATCGCCATGTACATGCGCGGCATCAGCGGGAAGTGGAACGCCATATGGCATTCGTCGGCGTCGGCGCCGAAATACTGCTGGGTGTCCTCGGGCCACATGTTCGCCTCGGCGAGCAGCATGCGGCCCTGATAGTGGGCGTCCAGATGGGCGCGGATCTTCTGAAGGATGGCGTGGGTCTCGGGCAGGCTAGCGCAGTCGGTGCCCTCGCGCTCCACGAGGTAGGGCACGGCATCCAGCCTGAGGCCGTCGACGCCCATGTCGAGCCAGAAGCGCATGACGGAGAGCACGCGCTCCAGCACCTCCGGATTGTCGAAATTGAGGTCCGGCTGGTGGGAATAGAAGCGGTGCCAATAGTACTGGCCGGCCACCTCGTCATAGGTCCAGTTGGATTTCTCCACGTCGCAGAAGACGATGGGAACGCCGGGATAGCCGGCGTCGTTGTCGGCCCAGACATAGAAGTCGCGTTCCGGGCTGCCCTTCGGCGCGCGGCGCGCGGCCTGGAACCAGGGATGCTGATCGCTCGTATGGTTGATGACCAGCTCGGTGATGACGCGCAGGCCGCGGGCATGGCACTCGGCGATGAAGCGCCGCGCCTCGTCCATGGTGCCGTAGTCGGGCGAGACACCCTCATAGAGAGAGATGTCATAGCCGTCGTCGCGCCGCGGCGAGGGATAGAAGGGCAGCAGCCAGACCGCGGTGGCGCCCAGTTCGGCGATATAATCGAGGCGCGAGATCAGGCCCTTGAAATCGCCGATGCCGTCGTCATTGGCATCGAAGAACGACTTCACGTGCAGCTGGTAGATGATCGCGTCCTTGTACCACAGCGGGTCGTCGCCGGCGGTGACGGGATCAGCCATGGTCGGCCTCCTCTCCACGGAAGCGGGCCGGAAAGCGCCAGCCTTCGGGCGAAAACGCAGGCGCTGGGCGGACAGGCGGGCGGAGGGACGGGGCTGGCAAGATCGGGCGGCTCCTAGGCGGGAGGAGGCGGGCAGGCGGGCGCAGTCAGTCGGCCGGTGCGCTGCGCGCCGGCTACTGCCGAGCTAACGCTCACGCGGCGGCAAGGTTCCCGCCGGTGCGAGCGTATGTCCATGATGGGACGAAAAGCGTCGGGGAGAGGCCCATGTGGTGGCGGGATGGCGTCATTTACCAGATCTATCCGCGCTCCTTCCAGGACACGGACGGCGACGGCGTCGGCGACCTTGCCGGCATTACCCGCCGCCTGCCCTATCTCGCCGATCTCGGCGTCGCGGCGGTCTGGATATCGCCCTTCTATCCCTCGCCCATGGCCGACTTCGGCTATGACGTCGCCGACTACACCGACGTGGACCGGCTGTTCGGCACCCTCGCCGACTTCGACGCGCTGGCGGCGGAGGCGCACGGCCTCGGGCTCAAGGTGATCCTGGATTTCGTGCCGAACCACACGTCGGACCAGCATCCCTGGTTCCGCGAGGCGCTGCGTTCGCCGAAGAGCCGCAAGCGCGACTGGTACATCTTCCGCGATGCCGCGCCGGACGGCGGCCCGCCCAACAACTGGCTCTCCGAGTTCGGCGGCAGCGCCTGGGCGCGCGATCCGGCGAGCGGGCAATATTATTACCACGCCTTCCTGCCGGAGCAGCCGGACCTCAACTGGCGCAACCCCGAGGTCGCGGCGGCGCTGCACGACGTGATGCGATTCTGGTTCGCGCGCGGCGTGGACGGGCTGCGCATCGATGCGCTGTGGCACGTGATGAAGGACGAGGCCTTCCGCGACAATCCGCCGGACCCGGACTTCAAGGCGGGGATGAACCCCTATCGCCGCCTGCTGCCGCTCCACACCGCCGACCGGGAGGAGGTGCACGAGGTGATCGCCGGCCTGCGCCGGGTGGCCGAGGAATTTCCCGAACGGCTGCTGATCGGCGAGGCCTATCTGCCGTTCGACCGGCTCGCCGCTTATTTCGGCAAGGACGGGGGCGGGGTGCACCTGCCGTTCAATTTCGCCTTGATCGAAGCGCCGTGGACGGCGCGCGACCTCGACGACCTGATCGCCCGCTATGAGGCGAGCCTGCCCGCGGGCGCCTGGCCCAACTGGGTGCTCTCCAATCACGACCGCCCGCGCATCGCCGGCCGGGTGGGACCCGATCAGGCGCGGGTGGCCGCCATGGTGCTGCTGACGCTGCGCGGGACGCCGACGCTCTATTACGGCGACGAGATCGGCATGGCGCAGGTGGAGATTCCGCCCGAGCGGTGATGGACCCCTGGGAAAAGCGCGTGCCCGGCCTCGGCCTCGGCCGCGACGGCGCGCGCACGCCCATGCAGTGGGACGGCGGCCCGTTCGCGGGCTTCTCGACCGTCGCGCCCTGGCTGCCGCTGGCCGACGACTTCACCGAGGTGAACGTGCAAGCGGAGAAGGCGAGCCCGTTCTCCATGCTCACGCTCACCCGCGCGCTGCTGGCGCTGCGCCGCTCGCATCCGGCGCTCGCGCGCGGCAGCTACCGGAGCCTCGGCGCGGAGGGCGACCTGCTAGCTTATGTGCGCGCGGCGGACAGCGAGCGGCTGCTGGTGGCGCTCAATCTCGGCGGCGATCCGCTTTCGCTCGCGGTGCCGGACGACGGGCCGAAGGGCGAGGTGCTGCTCTCCACCTTCTGCGACCGGGAAGGGGAGGCGGTGAACGGCGCCCTGGCGCTGCGCGCGAACGAGGGGGTCATCCTCGCGCTGGCGTGAGCGGGTGGGCGCGGCGTTCGGCGACCTCTCCCCTGCCCTCTGCCCGCCGGGGAGAGGGTTCTCCACGCGAGAGAGATGGCTCCCTCTCCCCGGCGGGGAGAGGGGTGGGTGAGGGGCTGAGCGCGGTGTGGAACAGCGGCCAACCTTGACCCGGCGGCGCGAGGCGGCCTTAGTCGCCCCCTCAATTCGGGAGGCGCGCATGGCGGGCGAGGACACAGCAAGCGGGACCATCTCCTTCGACGACTTCCTCAAGGTGGACATCCGCGTCGGCACCATCGTCGCCGCCGAGCCGTTTCCCGAGGCGCGCAAGCCCGCCTTCAAGCTCACCATCGATTTCGGCCCCGAGATCGGCACCAAGCGCTCGTCGGCGCAGATCACCGTGCACTACACGCCGGACCAGCTCGTCGGCCGGCAGGTGGCGGCGGTGGTGAACTTCCCGCCGCGCCAGATCGGCCCCGTCATGTCGCAGGTGCTCACGCTGGGCTTTCCGGACGAGAACGGCGCCGTGGTGCTGATCTCGCCCACCGTGAAGGTGCCGGACGGCGGCCGGCTGTTCTGAGCCCGGGCGGCCATAAGGCTCCGTCCCCGCGATCCCGCTTTCTCTCATAGGCGCCCCGCCGTTTGCGCAGTCGCATGGGCTTGCGGCGCGGCAGGATTGGTGCGATACAGTTTCAGAACGAACGTTCGGAAAAGAGAGAATGCGATGGCGCGGCCCCAGACCACCGACGACGCCTCTCTGCTGGCGCGGCTGGCGGAGGTGTTCCGGCAGACCGGCTTTTCCGGCGCCTCCCTGGAGCGGCTGGCGCAGGAGACGGGGCTGAAGAAAGCGAGCCTTTATCACCGCTTTCCGGGCGGCAAGCAGCAGATGGCCGAGCAGGTGCTCGACGCCTCGCGCGACGCCTTTCACGCTCTGGTCCTCGCGCCGCTGGACGCCGCTGCTCCCCCCCGCGCGCGCCTCGACGCGGCGCTGGCGGGGCTCGATGCCTTCTATGCCGGCGGGGGGCGGGCCTGCCTGCTGAACATGCTGGCGCCGCGGGGGCGGACGAGGGCCCCTTCGCCGACCGCATCAAGCTGTCGCTGGAGCGCACCGTCGCC
>NZ_JBNFNU010000292.1:0-5503 GCF_057364445.1 Xanthobacter sp. BG11Y11_SDJG | reverse complement strand
GACCTTTTCGCCGGCCGCGGCGGCTCTCGCCGAGGCGGTGCGCGCGGCCTTCCGCGCCCGCTTGTGAGGCGAGCGCGCCCCGCCCTGTCCCGGACCATCTCCGCCGGCGGCACTGCGCAACAAGATGAGATCACCCCTTTTACTTCACCGGGGGCATAGGATATGAATTCCGCGAAATCGAGTCCCGCACGGCGCTAGAACTTCAGAAATCTTCATGCTCATTCCGCGTCAGAACTGCAGAGCTTCAGCATGACGGTGGCGCTTATCGTGACATTTCTACGGTCAAGCAGACGCTTGATCTGCCCAATGTATCGAGGCACGCATGGAGCCTAGCGAGCGGTTTCCTCAATTGTGGCTTTATTCACGACTTGACCGCGTCCCTTTCCCCAAGAGCTATGTCGGAAAGCTCCTGGCGATCTGCTTCCTTGGAACGCATGTTCCGTTGATCGGCTTCATTATTTTTGCCCTTTCGGAGCTCGACTGGTCGGAGACGGAGACGCGGGCCGCCTTCTTCGTGGTCCTCGGGTCGACGCTGCTCGGCACCGCCTTCGCCCTGCTGGCGATCCATGCGATGATGGCGCCGGTGTCGGTCGCCCGGGTTGCGCTCAGCGAATACCGGCGGCGTGGCCAACTCCCGCAGCTGCCTACCCATTTCCAGGACACCGCGGGGATCTTGCTGCGCGAGGTGGACGAGACGCTGAACCGTCTCGATGCGGCCTTGTCGGATCTCGCGTCGAAGGCCCACACTGACCCGCTGACCCGGATCGCCAATCGCCGCGCCCTCATGGACCAGGGCAAGCACCTATTGCGCGAAGCGGAGCGCACCGGCAGCGGCCTCACGCTCGCCATCGTCGATTTGGACGGATTCAAACGCGTGAATGACCAGCACGGCCATTTGGTCGGCGACAATGTTCTGGCCAGCGCGGCGAAGATCATGAAGACCGCGATCGGCGAGCGAGGCTTTGTCGGCCGGCTGGGAGGCGACGAGTTCTGCATCCTCCTGCCGGGACGCGACCTCGCCTTCAACAGGCGCGTTTGGGACCAGATCCGCCACGATATTGCCGGCATCGCCGTCGCCCCGCTGCGCGCCGGCGACATCACCGCAAGCATCGGCGTTGCCGAGGCCGTCCGCGGTGGCAATGAAGGGCTGTCGGACCTGCTGTCGAAAGCGGATACGCAGCTTTATGCGGCGAAGGCCGCGGGCCGCAACACCGTGGCCCTGGAGCACGATACGCCCCCCTCCGCCGGGCCCGGCAGCGCATAGGTGCCGGGCGGCGCGGCTGCAGCGGGGTCACCTCGGCTTTGCCCGCAGCACCAAGCATCCTTATCCGCGGGCGCATTGATGGGGCGAGCGTGCCAGTCTAGTGATCGCGGGCGGACAACAAGACCCGCGAACCAGGAAATGCCCGAGCCGGACATGCTTGAAACCCCGACGCCCGCCGCCGCCATGACCGACCGGGACATCCTCGTCGCCCTGTTCGAGACCGCGCTCGCCGCCGCGCTGCCCGAGGGCAAGTTCGCCGGCCGGCTGCCCGAGCCGCCGAAAGGGCGCACCATCGTCATCGGCGCCGGCAAGGCCTCGGCCCGCATGGCGCGCGCCTTCGAAGCGGAATGGGGCCGGCCCTGTGAAGGGCTCATCGTCACCCGCTACGGCCATGGCTGCGAAACGCGGCACATCGAGATCGTGGAGGCCGCCCATCCGGTGCCGGATCAGGCCGGGCTCGACGCGGCTCGGCGCATCCTCGAACTCGCCCGCTCGGCGGGACCCGACGACCTCGTGGTGTGCCTGATGTCGGGCGGCGCCTCGGCGCTTCTCACCTTGCCGGCGGAGGGGCTGACGCTGGAGGACAAGCAGGCGCTCAACCGGGCGCTGCTGAAGTCCGGCGCGCCCATCGGCGTCATGAACAAGGTGAGGAAGTCCGTCTCCGCCATCAAGGGCGGGCGGCTTGCCGCCGCCATCGCCCCGGCGCGCGCCGTCACCTATCTCATCTCCGACGTGCCGGGCGACGATCCAGGCGCCATCGGCTCCGGCCCCACCATCCCGGAGGCCTCCGATCCGGAGACGGTGCTCGGTTTGCTGAAGGCCTGGAAGGTGGACATCGACCCGAAGATGGAGGCGGTGATCCGCGCCAACCAGGTGGCGGGCGAAGCCATCCCCGGCCAGGAGATGCACATGATCGCCACGCCGCTCATGGCCCTTGAGGCGGCGGCCGCCAAGGCATGCGATCTGGGCCTCGCGCCGCTGATCCTGGCGACGCCATCGAAGGCGAGGCGCGGGAGGCGGGCATCGTCTTCGCCGGCATCGCCGCCTCCGCGGCACGCCATGGCCTGCCGGCGGCGGCGCCCTGCGTGCTGCTTTCGGGCGGCGAGACCACCGTCACCGTGCGCGGCAAGGGCCGCGGCGGGCGCTCGGTGGAATTCCTGCTCTCCCTCGCCGTGGCGCTGAAGGGCGCCGCCGGCGTGTCCGCCATCTCCTGCGACACCGACGGGGTGGACGGCACCGAGGACAATGCGGGGGCCTGGTTCGATGCCGCGCTTCTGGCTGAGGCCGAGGCCAGAGGCCTCGATGCCGAGGCCTTCCTCGCCAACAATGACGGCTACAGCTTCTTCAGCGCCCTCGACCGCCTGGTGACGACGGGGCCGACGCTCACCAACGTCAACGACTTCCGCGCCATCCTGGTGCGGTGAGCGGCGCGGACACTAGCGCTTGTCCTTCGTCTGCCCGATCATGCCGTCGAGCTTGCGGTTGATCTGGCCGAGCTGGAAGGCGATGTATTCCAGCGCGTTGGCGATGCGCACGTCGGGGGCGGGCGCCGCGCCTGCGGTCTGGTTCGGATCGTAGTCGCGCTCCATGCGCTGGCGCGCGCGCTCGTTGATGATCGCCTTCTCGGTCATGGGTCGCTCCGTTGGTTCCCGGCGCATGCCGTCCCGGTCCAACGCCCGAAGGCGGCCGGGCGATCCACCGCCGGTCGGGCCGGCCGTCAGATCCGCACATGCTCGGCCAGGAAGTCCACGAATGCACGGACGCGCGCCGAAAGCGGCCCGGCGCCGCCCACATAGACCGCGTGCACCTCGGACAGGTCGCCGGGATTGAGATCTTCCAGCACCGGCACAAGGAGACCCTGCGCCACCTCGGCGCGGACCTGGAATTCCGACACCCGCACGAGGCCGAGCCCGGAAAGCGCCAGCGCCTTGATCGCCTCGCCGTCGCTGACCAGCGCATTGCCGTCCGGCGGCACGGTGACGATGCCGCCGGCGCCGTCCCGGAACGGCCAGCCCTCGACCATGCGCGTGAAGCAGAAGCGCAGCCGGTTGTGCCGCTCCAGGTCCTGCGGGCTGCGCGGCAGGCCGTGGCGGGCGATATAGGCCGGAGCCGCCACGACGATGTTGCGGCTCTCGCCGAGCTTCCGCGCCACGAGACCCGAGTCGCGCATGGGGCCGACGCGGATGGCGACGTCGGCGCGCTCCTCCATCAGGTCGACCACCGTGTCGGTGAGCGCCACGTCGACGCTCATTCCGGATGGCGTTCGAGAAAGACGGGCAGGAGCGGCAGCAGATAGGCCATGCCGAAATGCACCGAGGTGTTGACCCTGAGCCGCCCGCGCGGTGCGCGCCGGCCGCGGCCTCCTGCTCGGCGGCGGCGATCTCGTCGAGGATGCGGACGCGCGGGCGTAGAAGGCGGCGCCTTCGGGCGTGAGCTGGAGCCGGCGGGTGGAGCGGTTCAGAAGCCGCACCCCGAGCCGCCGCTCCAGCCGCGCCACCAGCTTCGAGACGGCCGAGGGCGTCAGGCGCGAGCGGCGTGCGGCGGCGGAGAAGCCGCCCTGCTCCACCACGCGCACGAACACCTCCATTTCGCCCGAGCGGTTGATGTCCTGGCTCATGGAGCGCCGTCCATTCCTGATCTCAATTCATGAATGCTGTGATGATCGGCATGCTAGTTCACGGTCCTGGCAGGGTCCATGCTGCACCGCACATTCTTCCCACCCCGGACCTGAACCACCATGCCCGTCGCTCTCTACGCGCTCGCCGCCGGCGCCTTCGGCATCGGCGTCACCGAATTCGTCATCATGGGCCTGCTGCTGGAAGTGGGCGCCGACCTCGGCGTCTCCATCTCCTCGGCCGGCCTGCTCATCTCGGGCTACGCGCTCGGCGTGGTGGTGGGGGCGCCGCTGCTCACCGGCCTCACGGCGCGCTGGCCGCGCAAGAGCGTGCTCATCGGCCTCATGGTGGTGTTCACGCTCGGCAACCTCGCCTGCGCCCTGGCGCCGAGCTATGGCTGGCTGATGGCGGCGCGGGTGCTCACCTCGTTCGCCCACGCCACCTTCTTCGGCGTCGGCTCGGTGGTGGCCACCGGCCTCGTGCCGGCCAACAGGAAGGCGTCCGCCATCGCCATCATGTTCACCGGCCTCACGGTGGCGAACATTCTCGGCGTGCCGTTCGGCACCTGGCTCGGGCAGATGGCGGGCTGGCGCGCCACCTTCTGGGCCGTGACCGCCATCGGCGTCGCGGCGGTGGCGGTGATCGCACTGCTGGTGCCGCAGGACCGGCAGGCGCCGGAGGCGAGCCGGCTGGCCGACGACCTGAAGGTCCTGCGCCGCCCGGCGCTGCTGCTCGGCCTCGCCACCACGGTGCTGAGCTGGGTCGGCGTGTTCGCCGCCTTCACCTATATCGCGCCGCTGCTGACCCGCCTTACGGGCTTCGCCGACGGCGCGGTCTCGCCGATCCTCCTGGTGTTCGGCGCCGGCTTAGTGGTGGGCAACCTCGCCGGCGGGCGGCTCGCCGACAAATGGCTGGTCCCGACCGTCTTCGGCTCGCTCGCGCTGCTCTCGCTGGTGCTGTTCGCCATGACGGCGGGCATCCGCCACCCGGTGAGCGCGGTGCTCTTCGTCGGCGTGCTCGGCGCCGCCGCCTTCGCCACCGTGGCGCCGCTGCAGATGTGGGTGCTGGACAAGGCGAAGGGCGCGGGGCAGTCGCTCGCCTCGTCCTTCAACATCGCCGCCTTCAACCTCGGCAATGCTCTGGGGGCGGCGCTGGGCGGCCTCGTCATCGACCACGGTCCGGGCCTGTGGGCGCTGACCCTGGTGGCGGGCGTCGTGCCGCTCGCCGCCATCCTGACCGCCTATGGCGCGGTGCGCGTGGAGGCGGCGCGCCCGGCCGCGCCGGTGCCGGCGGGAGAATAGGATGGCGCCGGGCGTTCACTCCGCCCCACCCGTGTCCCGGCCGATGGCATGCCCCCGCACCGCGCTCCCTGGACAGAACCGGGTCACTGCGCCGGGGAAACCCGCGCCGCCGTCATGGGCGGGTTTTCGCGCTGGTCCGTGGCCCGGCGCGCGGGGCGCCCGGGCCAGGGTGCGGGGTCCGGTCAGGACTGCGAGGCCCCGCTGTCGCCGTCGCCGCCTTCGGGCTTCTTCATGATCTGGTCGAGCTTGGCCTGCATCTCCGCCATCTGACGGCGAATGGCTTCAAATTCGTCCGGGCGAGGCTCCGGGGCCGGCGCCGGGCT
>NZ_JBNFNU010000291.1:0-5506 GCF_057364445.1 Xanthobacter sp. BG11Y11_SDJG | reverse complement strand
CGCGCGGCTCTCGGCCCGCCTCGGCGAGGGGGTGGTGAACGGGCTGCTGACGGCGCGGCTCCGGCCTCGCCGCCATCGCCGTCACGCGGCCCATGCCGTTCGCCGCCCTGCCCGCTCCCCGCCTCGCCGACGTCGCCACCGGCCTCCTGAAGAAGGCCGAGGAGGACGCGGCGCCCGCCTCAGCCCGGTAGCAGACGCTCGGGCAGCGCGCGCGCCGTGTAGCGCACCGGGCGGTTGCGGGCGATCATCTCCACCGTCGGCCAGGCGACGAAGGCCGACACCACGGCGAGGAAGGCCGCGAAGCTCCATTGCCGGTCAACCAGCGCGATGCCGAAGATCGCCACCAGCCCCGCCAGCGTCGCAAATCCCAGCACCGCCACCAGCCACCAGCGCAGGGCCGAGAAGCCGCCGCGATAGACCACCGGCGGCTGGCCGCGGAAGCCGCCCGCCGTCTCCAGATTGGCGAGGCGCTCATGCAGCGCGCGCACGAAGGCGGCGTATTCGGCACCCTGGTCCTTCACGCCGGTGATGGAGGTGCGCGAGGTGGAGCCGAGCTTGACCTTCTCGCCGCCCCAGGTGCGGATCTCGGTCTCGAAGCTCGAATGGGCGAACTTGGCCGGGTGGAAGCGCAGCCGCACCCCCGCCACGTCGCGCAGCGAGAGCCGGCCCTCGCGCGGGCCAACGGCATAAGCGAGCGCGTCGCCGGTGAGCGTCACCCGCGTGCCCGGTCCGCCGAGGCGCGGCTGGTAGGCATAGGTCGCATCCGCGCCCCACCACACCCGCTCGGCGGCCTCGGCGGGGCTCGGGCGGGCGTCCCGGATATCGGCGCTCACGTCAGCTCCCGCATGGCGCCATCCAGGCCTTCGACGGTGAGCGGGAACATGCGGCCCTCCATGATGTGACGCACGAGGCGGATGGATTCGGTGTAGCCCCAATGGGCTTCCGGCACCGGATTGAGCCACGCCGCCTTGGGATAGGTCGCCAGCAGGCGCGAGAGCCAGACCTTGCCCGGCTCGGCGTTGGAATGCTCCACCGAGCCGTTGGCCATGGTAATCTCGTAGGGGCTCATGGAGGCGTCGCCGACGAAGATCAGCTTGTAGTCGCCGCCATAGGTGTGGAGCACCTCGTGGAGCGGCGTGCGCTCGCTGGAGCGGCGGCGGTTGTCGCGCCACACGCTCTCATAGACGCAATTGTGGAAGTAATAGTGCTCCAGGTGCTTGAACTCGGAGCGCGCGGCCGAGAACAGTTCCTCGCACTGGGCGATGTGCCAGTCCATGGAGCCGCCCACGTCGAGGAACAGCAGGACTTTCACCGCATTGCGCCGCTCGGGGCGCAGGCGCACGTCGAGATAGCCCTGGCGGGCGGTCTCGCGGATCGTGCCGTCGAGGTCCAGCTCCTCCGCCGCGCCGATGCGGGCGAACTTGCGCAAGCGCCGCAGTGCCACCTTGATGTTGCGGGTGCCCAGCTCCACCTCGCCGTCGAGATCGCGGAACTCGCGCTTGTCCCAGACCTTCACGGCGCGGAAATTGCGGTTGCCGTCCTGGCCGATGCGGATGCCCTCGGGATTGTAGCCGTAGGCGCCGAAGGGCGAGGTGCCGGCGGTGCCGATCCATTTCGAGCCGCCCTGGTGGCGCCCCTTCTGCTCCTCCAGGCGCTGCTTGAGCGTCTCCAGCAGCTTGTCGAGGCCGCCCAGCGCCTCGATCTGGCGCTTCTCCTCCTCGGTGAGGTGCTTCTCGGCGAGCTTCCTCAGCCAGTCTTCCGGAATGGCGTGCCCCTCCTCGCCAAGCGCGGTTTCCAGTCCCTTGAAGCACTGGCCGAAGACGCGGTCGAAGCGGTCGAGGTGCCGCTCGTCCTTCACGAGGCAGGCGCGGGCGAGGAAGTAGAAGGCGTCCACCTGGCGCTCGGCGAGATCGGCGTCCATCGCCTCCATCAGCGTGAGATATTCCCGCACCGAGACCGGGACGCCGGCGGACTTCAGGGCCTCGAAGAAGGCGATGAACATGGCACCTCGTCGTGTCTGGCGCTCGGCCGCATGGCCGCATGGCCGGGCTCGGCCGCGCGCGCGCACCGGCTCCTCAGCAGATGTCCGATCGTAGCAGAAAGATCGCCCTCAGGCGCGCCGCGCGCGTCGAAGCGGAACACAGGCGAGGAGCCATCGGACTTTGTGCTGCACCGGGCACGGCGAGAAGGACTCCCCGCCTGCGAACCGCCGCTGCAAGTTCGCGCGACGCCAAGCTGCCGCCTTGAGCGCGCCGCAGCCGCACATCCGGCCCGCGGGGAGATTTAGGAGATCGTCGGGCCGGAAGCGCTTGCGCCGCGCCGCCCGTCACCGCTCGGGCGGGACCGATCGCCGGACCGCGCTCCCGCGGCCCGTCAGTCGAACCAGATGTTCTGGGTATCCGTGATCTCGCGCACCGTGGTGGCGGCCAGGAGCACGATCTGCAGGAACTTGGCGAGGTCCACCGCGCCGGCGTTCGAGATGTAGATGATGTCCTTGTCGCGCATATACACCTTGGACGCGAGCAGGAAGCCGGTCGGATCGCCGAGATTGACCGTGTAGATGGTCGGCACGCGGGCGACTCCGGGGGGCACGTCGCTCACGTCGACGCCCATGCGCTCCAGCGTGCTGCGGGCTTCCATGCGGAACATGAAGACCGACTGGGGATCGGCCTGACCGTCCGACAGACCGCCGGCCTTGGCGAGCGCTTGGCTGAGGGTGACGGTGTCGTCACCGAAGACAAACTCGCCCTGCGCGCCGGAGGCGCCGAACGCCAGGAACTTGCGCGAGCGGGCATAGATGTAGATCGTATCGCCCGGCTGCAGATAGACGTTGTTGGCGGGCTCCCGGATCAGCCGGTTGAAGCTGATGGTGGCCTCGCGCCCGTTGCGCTGCAGCGTCAGGAAGGTGTCATAGCCCTTGTTGGCCAGAGAGCCGGCCTGGCCCACGGCGTCGAGCACGCGCTCGCCGGTGGAGCGCAGCGGGAACTTGATGGAGCCGCTGCTTTCGCCGATCACCGTCACCCAAGAGGAGCGCTGCTGCGTCACGGACACCACAGCCTGGGGCTCGATGGCGCGGTTGCGCAGGCGCTCGACAATCTCCGCCTCGATCTGTGCCGGCTCGCGGCCGACGGCCTTGATCAGGCCGGCGTAGGGCACCGAGATGTTGCCGTTGTTGTCCACCGTCTGCCGGGGGATGTCGACGAAGTTACCGGCACGGGACGCGGCCTCGGCCGGGATGAACAGACCGCCGGAGGAGGCTTCGAAGATGCTGACCGCCACTTCGTCGCCCATGCCCACCTTCACGCGAGGTGCGGGGCGCTGGTCGCCGCGGAAGGTGCCGATGAGCCCCTCGCGCTCCTGGAAGGAGAGCACACGAACCGCTTCCGCGCCCATGGGCACGAGCTTGTAGTTGAAGCCGTCCGTGTCCTTCCTGTTGTTGTGGATTTCGCTGGTATAGGGACCGGATGCGGGCAGAAAGTTGCATCCGGCGAGCGCGCCGAGCAGGGCGAGGCTGCCCGCCGCCGCTGCCATTGAGCGCAAAACGTCCCGAAGCTTCACCACAGCCCACCCCTCTTCCGGTCGTAGGCAGCTAGTAGCACGGGTGCCCGAAACTGAACATCGACCGAGGGTTTCGAGGCGCGGCAGGGGGTCGATTGGGGGCGCCCTGTGCCTCGAATGCCACAGGCCACCGGACATTCAACGTTTCATGATACCTCTAAACACAAAATCCACATTTGCGATCCGCTCAATCGCCGGCGCACGATTCGCGAAACTCGCGAAAACACGATTCGCTGGATTTGTGATGCCCCGCCCACCGGCCGCTCCGGCGCGACCTTCCGCTGCGGGATGGCTCAGGTGGAGATCAGGAACCGGTCGACACCTTCGAGCACAAGGCAGGTCAGGTGCCCGGTCGCATAGGCACCAGTGTCGATGTTGATGCGGTTGCTGAGCACTTCCGCGGTCGGGATCGGCGTGTGGCCGTGGACCACCAAATGGCCGAAGGAGTGCGGGTAGTCGAGAAACTCGCGGCGGATCCACAGCAGGTCGTTGCGGTCCTGCGCCGCCAGGCTCACGCCCGGCCGCAGCCCCGCATGGACGAACAGGTAGTCACCGCACACATAGCTGGTCGGCAGCTGGCGCAGGAAATCCACGTGGTCGAGACGCATCCCGGCGCGCCACTCAGTCCACAATTGCGATTGGTCCAGCGTGCCGGAGGGCTGCACATAGGAGAACACGGTCTCCACCCCGCCCATGCGCAGCCAGCTCGCGAACGCCTCCTGGGAGGTCAGCGCGTCCAGCATGATGGCCTCGTGGTTGCCCGCAAGGCAGACCGCGTTGCGCGTGCGCACCCGCTCCATCAGCGCATCGATGACGCCAGCCGACTGGGACCCGCGGTCCACATAATCGCCGAGATAGACTTCGATGCACTGCGGGCCGGGATGAAGCTCGGCGTCCTCGTCGATCGCCTCGTGGAGCGTCTTCAAAAGATCGAGGCGGCCATGGATGTCGCCCACGGCGTAAACGCGCAGATTGTCCGGAATCATGGGCACGGTCGGCTCTCGAACATCCTCGGCCTGCCAGCCGGGGCGGGATTTCAGGAGAGACTTGACCGCCATGCTGCACTCCCATGGTCGATCGAAATCGGCCGACCATCAACATGCTAACATCGACCCGATCCGTGTGGCCACGGATTTGTTGCATCGCACCATACGGAACCTGCGGCGGGCGGTATCTCTCTGGGGTGACTCACAAGGGTTTGATCACGCAGGTTAGTTCGCCGCAAATTGCGGCGTTGTCCAGGCGAGTCGCAGGCACGCGAGGTGGGGCATGGCATTCGAGATCGCGGCGCTCGCTCTGGTGATCGAGCTTCTGGTGGGATATCCGGCCGTTCTCGTGCGGCGCATCGGCCATCCCGTCATGTGGATCGGCCGGCTGATTGACCTGCTTGACCGCGCGCTCAACCGCTCCTCCCTTCCGGAAGATGTGCGGCGCCAGCGCGGCGTCGTCGCCATTGTCCTCGTCATCGCAGCTGCGGCCCTGCCGGCGCTGCTGCTGCAGCTCTCGCTGGCCGGCTCGGCGCTGGGGCTTCTGCTGCTGGCGCTCCTCGGCAGTTCGCTGATCGCCCAGCGTTCGCTGCACGCATATGTGGAGCGCGTCGCCGCCGCGCTGGAGGGCGGCGACCTCTCGCAGGCGCGCCAGGCGGTCAGCCACATCGTCGGGCGCGATCCCGCGACCCTGGACGCCCATGGCGTGGCCCGCGCGGCCATCGAGAGCCTGGCCGAGAATTTTTCCGATGGCGTGGTCGCTCCGGTGGTGTGGATGGCCGCGGCCGGGCTGCCCGGCGCCGCCGCCTACAAGGCGATCAACACGGCGGACAGCATGATCGGCCATCTCACGCCGCGCCATGCCGCCTTCGGCCGGGCGGCCGCGCGCCTCGACGATCTGGTGAACCTGCCGGCCTCGCGCCTCGCCGGCTGGCTCCTCATAGCCGGCGCCGCGACCATGC